>DATDHK010000440.1:0-13028 GCA_036521635.1 Bryobacteraceae bacterium
GGACGAACACACATTGCAAGCCAGCGATCTCAACGATCCGCCCAAACGGCTCCGGAATACCAAAACCCAAGCCGAACAAAACCTTTCTAAAAAGGAAAAGCCGAAGATGGATTCTGATGATCCACCAGAACTGGCAACGGAGAAGCGAAAACGAACTAAAGTGTTACCTATGTGCTCGGATAGAAGTGTTACCTATGTGCCGGTTCATACACCCCCTGGCCGTCCATTCGGATCTGACTCAAACCTCGACAAGCCGGGCGAGGGCGCCCGGCGCGGGTCAGGGGACCCGCCCCACCGGGCCACCCGTTTAGAAATCGAGCCTTAGCGCACCTTGAAGAATGCGCGCCCCGGATTGATTTGCGGCGCCGGTAGGCGTTGACGAGATCACGCCGAAAGTCTGCGGCGTCTGGAGATTCACGCTCGGCGGATTGAAGTTCACCGTGTTGAACAGGTTGTAGGCTTCGCCGCGGAAGGTCACGAAGACTCGTTCGCGGGCGACGCGGAAGCGCTTCACCAAGGAAAGGTCGGTGTTGAAAAAGCCCGGACCGCGGAAGGTGTTGCGGCCGGAGTTGCCCGTCGATCCCGGCGCCGGGACTGAGAACAGCGCAATCTGTGCCGGCGTGAAGAAGTGGACGTCGCCCACCCGCTGGACGGACCCGATGTTCCGGTCGGCGCCGCTATAATCGGCCAGCGCGCCGAGATTGCTTGCAAGAGGCCCGAAGTCGGTAGTGTTCGGGCCGGTATAGACGCCAGACGAAATGCTGAGCGGCTGTCCCGAGGTGTAGAAGCCCAACGAGCCCAGTTCCCATCCGGCGGCGAAGCGATCCACCCAATCCGGCATACTGCCGCCGATCAACTTGCCCCGTCCGATTGGCAGCGTATAACTGGCCGACCAGTTAAAGGTGTGCGGGCGGTCGATATCGGAGAGGGATCGCATGAAAGCCAGGTTGTAGCTGTCCAGCGGTCCCGTGTTGCCGCTACCGTCAACGGAGGCATTGTCGATTGTCTTCGACCAGGTATAGTTGACGGCAAACTTCAATGCGCCAGCCTGGCGCCGCAAACTCACTTGCAGCGAATCATAGGCGGAGCGGCCGGCGTTAGTCGAGAGCCAGACGTTAGTAAACTGCGGGAAGTTGCGCAAGTAATACTGCGACAATCCCGCGGCGGCGTATTTCGTGTAGTTGCTGGTGTCGACGGTGTTGGCCGCCGCTCCGACGCTGCCCTGCCGCACCGGCGATGCGCCGATGGCCGCGAGGGCCGCGGGGGCGGTTCCGAATATACGGAGCAGAGCGTTGTTGGCCGACAGCGGCGGGCCGGGACAGGTGGACGTAGGAGGAGGACAAGCCAGTTGAAGTTCCTTGAAGTCGTTCAGGAACCCTCCATAGATGCGCGTCTGGTTGACGTTCTGGTCAAGCAGTAGCTTGATTCCACGATTGCTCACATAACCCAGCTCCATCACGGTGTTGCGGAACACTTCGCGCTGAATGGTGAAGTTCATTTGCGGCACGTAAGGCTGGCGGAAGTTCGGAGCGAACAGGTTGATGGCGCCGAACAGCCGGTTGGCCACTGGAGTCAAGGTCGGCGTAGCCGGGGGCGTTGGAAGCGGCAACGCATCGCTGGCGCGAATGTCACTGCCCGCGGTCTGGTTGGGGAAGCTAAACACGGATTGAGCGAAGCCGGGCATGGTGCCGTCCGGATCGATGGTCGCGCTGCCAATAACCCGGTCGTAGAACATACCCCACGACGCGCGGATCGAGGTTTTGCCGTCCTTGAACGGAGACCACGCAAGACCGATGCGCGGAGCAAAGTTGTTCCAGTCGTTCTGGTACCAGGAATCGGTGCGCTTCACGGTCAGGTCGGAAATCTGGCTGACGGTATTCACCAGGCCCATCTGATTCTGGATGATGTCACCCTGCAAGTTGTCGCGCTCAAAGGGAACGCCGTAGAACTCCCACCGCAGACCGGCGTTAATAGTGAGATTCGGCGTCACGCGCCAGTCGTCCTGGAAGTAGACGCCGTAGTCGTGATAAATGAAGTTCCTCACTCGCGGCTTGCCGGGCTGGAAGGTGGAAAGGTCGCTGTAAAAGGTAGTCTGGACCTGACTGACGCGGCCAAGCAAGTCGTTGTAGAGATTGTCGAAGCGGGCGCGGTCGGCCGCGGCGATCTGTGCGCCCGACGGGCCGATGGCGCCCGGCGCGGCGTTGCCGTTTGCCTGGCCCACGCTGATGGTTGGCCAGATGTTTAAATCGCTGCTCTGAAACTGCGTGATCTTCGAGAAACGGAAACCGGTCTTAAACGTGTGCTTGCCGCGGATGATGGAAACGTTATCGGAGATCAGCGGGTTCACCGGCGAGTTGCGGGTTGAGCCGAACCCGGTCGGAATCGGATTGGTAAACAGGTTCGAGGTGATTAGCGCCGCGCCGGGGAAGAACAAGCTGCGCACGCGCCCGAAGTCCACCGACGACTCCTGAATGCCCATGATGAATTCGTTCAACAGCGTCGGCCTGATGGACCAGGTGGCCCCCACCGAATAACCAGACCGGATGCCGCCCTGGGTTCCGTTAGGCTGGCCGGGGAAAGTCGCTTCCGCGTTATTCAGCGAATCCGCGAGCGTGAGGGTCTTGAACCAGGAATAGCGGAAGTAGGTCCGCAGCTTATCGGTCACGTTCCAATCCGCCTTCATGGTGCTCTGGTCGCCCTGGTTGTTGGCGGGCGCGTTGAAGCGGAAACCGGCGGTATTCAACTGGTCGCCCACGCTGTTGTTGTTGGGATTGGGAAGCAGCGCCAGGTTCGCAGCCACCAGCTTGTCGATCCCGATTTTGCGCGGATCGTTCTGCACGATATTGTAGCTGAGGGTCTGACCTGCATTGGGCTGGCC
This sequence comes from Bryobacteraceae bacterium, assembly GCA_036521635.1. GTDB lineage: Bacteria > Acidobacteriota > Terriglobia > Bryobacterales > Bryobacteraceae > Palsa-89. The sequence continues at coordinate 2,879 of DATDHK010000440.1, forward strand.
CGCCGGCACTATCCAGCGGAAGATGCCTGACTTGGCCTCCGGCGTCAGCACCGTGCGGTTGCGCACCACTTCCTGGGCCACCCTCGATCCTTGATAGTTGTAAAAGAAGAATAGCTTGTCCTTGCCGTTGAAGAGTTTCGGAAAGATCACCGGACCGCCAAAGGAGCCGCCAAACTGGTTCTGGATGTACTTCGGCCGGGGAACCTCCGTTCCGCTGGACTTGTTGAAAAAATTGTTGGCGTTCAACACCGTATTGCGGTGGAACTCGAACAAGTTGCCGTGGAACGAATTAGTGCCCGAGCGGGTGATGAGCTCGATGGTGCCGCCGGCGTTGCGGCCGTATTCCGCCTTGGCGCCGCTGGTGATGATCCTGAACTCTTCCACAGAGTCGGTGTTGACGGCATTCAGCGCAAGGCCGATGCGCGGCAGCACGGCGTCATTGACGTCAATTCCGTCCAGCGTGTTGTTGTTCGATCCCTGACGCTGCCCGTTGACCCGGGCGAAACTGGGGTCATTGGGGCTGGCGCCGAGTTGTACGCCAGGCTGGTAGGTAGCCAGGGCGATCGGATTGCGGCCCAGTTGCGGAAGCGTATCGATATCGCGCAGTGTGATCGCGCGCTGAATGGTGGCTTCCGACGTCTGCACCCGGACGTTGCTGGCCTCCACGGTAACCGTTTCGGCCAGGGTTCCTACTTCCAGCTTCAGGTCCTGACGGATGGTCACGCCCACGGTCACTTCGATATTGTTGACCGTCTCCTTGCGGAAGCCTTTGGCTTCGGCGGCCAACGAATAGAAGCCAGGCTGCAAAGAAGGAAAGAAATAGAACCCGGATACTTCGGATTCCGCTTCCAGCTTGGCCTGCGTGCGGGTGTTGACAATCAGGAGTTTGACGCCGGGTATCACCGCACCGGAGCTATCCGTGATATTGCCCTCGATCCGGGCATTCTGAACTTGAGCGATTAGCGGCAGCAATCCAAAGCAGCTAATAAACACCACGAGCAGCAAATGTTTCATGAAATCCCCCAAATCTGTTACGACGGCAGCGAGCTAGACTATGCAGCTTGGTGACAAGGATACCGCAAGGTGGGATGAAGTGCAATGCTTGCGTGGGCTAATGGAGGCGCTCGTCGCTTGCTCGACGGCTTACTTTGGAAGGAACACCTTATAGTCCTGAACGCCAGTCTTGACCGGCTGGCGTTCAGGATAACTGCCTTGCAACAACTTCTTAGAACTGATAGCGCAACGTGAACTGAACCAAACGCTCTTGCACCTGCACCGCGGTTATCTTTCCGAAGTTGGCCGAAGAAATGGTTCCGTTCGGATTTGCAAACTGCGCGTGGTTAAAGACGTTGAAGAAATCGGAAATAAATTGCAGCGATTGATGTTCGGTGAGCTTGAACGTCTTAGACCCCGAAACATCCCAGTTGTCCAGTCCGGGACCATGGAACACGTTGCGTCCCAGGGTGCCGTAGCGGCCGGCGCCCAGCGCGAAGCTGGTCCCGCTGCCCACTCGATGGAAAAACGGATTGGTTGCCGCGGTTGCCGTGCCGCCGCCGGTTCCATCGAAGTAGCTGTTGCCCCGGCCAGTGACCGCGGTATTCGAACGTGGATCGTAGAAGGCCAGGTTCCCGCCGACGTAGTCCGGCCGTTGGTTGCCGCCGTCGCACAAGCACCGGTCCGTACCCTCGGTGATGTTGAACGGAAAACCCGTCTGGTAAGTGGTGATACCGGACAGGGCCCATCCACCCAGCACTTGGGATAGGAACCCGCGCGATTTGTTGAAGAACGGCACTTGATAGATGTACGTGCCTACGTAACGGTGGCGAACGTCCTGCTCGGAGTTCCCCCGATCCGCTCTGTTGCTATAAATGTTGGAGGCGACGCGCAAACCCGACCCATTGTCGATGGCATGCGCATAAGTATAAGAATGCCTCATCGTAAGCCCGTGCGAGAGCCGCTTGGTCAATTCCGCTTGCAGGCTGTGGTAATTCGAATTGGCATCGCTGGTTTGGTCTGTAATACCGGAAAATACCGCGCCGCCAAACGCGGCGTCTTGGGGATTCCCCTGATTCAGGATACGCCGGGTATCCGTGTTGCCCGTGCTTGCGCCCGGACCGGGAATCGCAGGATTGATGTTCCGGCGGTTCAACAGCCGTACACCGCTGTTTCCAACATAGGCCACTTCCACCAACCAGCTCTTCGACACCTGCGCCTGCACTTGCAGGTTCCAGTTGTTCGAATACGGAGTCTTGAAGTTCGGGTCCATGATGGTCAGCGAGATGGGCGCGATATTAGTGAAGTCGAAACGCTGGCCCGGCTTTACCGGGGAGAACGGGAAGGGCGGAGGGATGGGATTTACCAGCGAGCCGGCCCACGGATTGTTGATCGGAGTGAAGAGCGTGAAGGGCTGAATGGCAAACGGCGCGGACGTCAGGAATTGCAGAGTCAGTTCGCTGATCGGAGCGTCGTAGTAAATGCCATATCCGCCTCTGAGGCTGACCCGGCCGTTCTTGAAGACGTCCCAGGCAAAGCCGATGCGCGGGCCAAAATCATGCCAGTCCGGATGGTAGGTCGATCTGGTGATACCCGTGTCCCCTGGATAAACCATGCCTGTCGGAGCGTCCGGAAACACCTTCGACTGCTGACCCTTGTTGAGAGTAACCACGCGGTCATTCAACTCCACCAGCGGCGAATTGTACTCCCAACGCATGCCGAAGTTCACCGTCAAGTTCGGCGCCACTCTCCAGGCGTCCTGCGCATAGAGATTCGTGGAGTGGGTGCGATAGCCGCGCCGGCCGGCCGAATTCTGGACAACCTCGGTCGCGGTTCCATGCGCGAAATCGACCAGCGGATCGCTTAGACCCGTGATGGGCTTACCGATCCCATTCTGGATTACGCTGCCGTCGAAAATGAGATAACCGTTGTTGATGAAATCGAATACTTGATTCTGATCGTACCAGCGGGCTTCGACGCCAAACTTCATGGTGTGCCGGCCCTTGGTCCAACTCAGATTGTCGCCGTATTGGAACGTATCGTCATAACGGCCCTGCGGTCCCTGAATGGTGTTTCCAAAGGTGGTGAACCCGGAGATGTCCACACGCGGCGGTCCTTCGGCGCTCGCATCGTCCGGAACCAGCTTACCCAGACCTAGCGAGCTGAGCGTGGTTTTGTTCACGGGAATCACGCTCAACGTCGCCCGGCGATGGAAACTGGCGCGGGCCTCGTTAAAGAGATTTGGACCGAACGTATGGGCGTCGCGCAGAATCAGGTTCTGGAAGCGCAGATTGCCCGAAGTGCCGAATCCGGGAATGCTCCCTCCGCCGAATGCAAACGGATCGGTGAAAACCTGCTGTTCGATGAAATAGGTCGCCGAAAACTGATTGAGCGGAGTGAAATAATGATCCACTCGAGCCAGGCCCTGATTGCGATCCAAAGCATTCGAAGGCGACGAGAAGAGAGTGTTGCCCGTCGACGCAGGCGGTATGAGCGCCAGCAATGCCTTGGCTTCCGGCGTGGCGTTCGCCAGGATTAACGCGCGCTGCGCATCGCTCGGGACCACGGCTGAATTCGCCACGCCCTGGCGCCGGCGGAATCCCAGATAAGACACGAAGAAGAAGGTCTTGTCGCGAATAACACGGCCGCCGAAGTTGACGTCGAAATCGTTTGTGTTCCACTGTGGCTTGCGCGGCAATCCATTGGCGAAATTCTTTTCGGTTCCGCCGGGCACCGATTTTTGAAAGAACGGTACGGCGTTCAGGGCCGTATTGCGGAACACCTCGGTCGCGCCGCCGTGGTAGGTATTGGCGCCGCTGCGCGTGGTCACTTCAACCGTGCCGCCGCTATTCCGTCCGTATTCGGCGTTCATGGAGCCGGTAACCAATCTAAACTCCGCCAGCGCGTTGGGCGAGATCACCGTTACCGCATCCGGCACATTGATGGCGAGGTCGTTGGAATCGCCGCCGTCCAGCAGGTAGTTGTTGGCTTGGGCTCGCTGTCCGTTCACCGAAAAAGGCCCGACCTGTCCCGCATTTTGGACACCCGGCAAGGTCAGCGACAACGCCAGGGCATTGCGGCCGCCTGCGCCGGACAAGATCGGCAGATTCGGAATCTCCGTGATCGCTTTGCCGAGTTGAGCGTCCACCGTGTTGACCTGCGTCGCTTTGGCGTCGATCGTCACCGTCTCCGTCACTTGGCCGATTTCCAGGGTCACGTCCTCGCGCAGCACGTCGCCCACGCTGAGACGTTGCGCCGATAGCACCGCTTTTCGAAAGCCGGGGGATTCCACGGAGACGCTGTATTCACCGGGCGTGAGGTTCGGGAAAAGGTAAGAACCGCTTTCGTTGGTCTGCCCGGGTGTGTCGGCGCCTGTTCCGACGTTATGGGCTACCACTTTTCCGCCAGGGATCACCGCGCCTTTTGGATCCCTCACCACGCCCGTAATGGTTCCGGTGGTACCTTGTCCGAAACAAAGAGCCGCGATGGTCAGAACCAGCGCGCCTAAAAACATTAGTCTTCCGTGTTGCGTATGCATTTCAAGCACCTCAGTTAGTCGAAAAGTCCTTTAGATTTTTGAACGCCAAACCAGACCCTTTGCTCATGCACCACTCTACCGTGAATATAGTTAGAGTGAAAACAGATTGACTAAGAATACAACAGATACACATAACACGCAAGATGTAAAGTTAATGAGGTTCCAGTAAAGTTTGTAACAGGATTTACGGTCCTATAACAAAAACAACCTGGTTTTAGGCCTGAGGTACCCGGGATCGGGTCGAGGACGCGGGATTTCAGATGAAAAGTGCGGGTGGACGGTGACCGGTCCGGTCACCAATCACTATCGACAAAATCTTACAGCAGCCGGAAATTGACTTCGATCGTGGCCTGCACCGGGACCGGCTTGCCATCTTTCTTGCCGGGGCTGAACTTCCATTTTTCCACGGCTTCGATAGCTTTTTGATCGAGACCCAGGCCCAGCGGGCGAATCACTTTCAAGTCGCGCGGGTTGCCCTTCTCATCTACCACGACGAAAAGAATCACGGTGCCCTGGAACTTGGCTTTGCGGGCTTCTTCGGAATATTCCGGCTCCACTTTGAAGATCACGCTGGGAGCCGAGACGCCGCCGCCGATGCGATATGCGCCCCCGCCCATGTTGCCGCCGGAACCCGGACCATAACCGGGACCGCGTCCCGAACCCACGCCGCCGCCCGGTCCATACCCGATTCCACCGCCCGAACCGGGCCCATTGGAAGCAATGCCCGACTTGGCCAGCGGATCGCCGTAGTTCGCCATGTCCACCTTCGGAATGTTGGCGTCCGGTTGGATAATCAAGGTAGGCTCCATAACGAGCTTTGGATTCTCGTTGTGGACCACCGCCATGGGAGGCACAAACTGCTTATCCGCGAGCCGGGGCAGCTTGCCTTTGCTCGGAGGAGTCGGCGAACGGTCGCCGCCCCCACCGCCGCCACCCATAGGATCTTTTTTCGGCATCGGCTTGTACGGAGACAAATCGGGGGCTATCAGAGCGATGTTATCCTTCACGAGCTTCTGGACTGTTTTGTTGGTTCCCACAAACAACAATAAGGATATGATTGCGGCGTGAATCAGCAGCGAACTCAACCCGGCGCGCTTCTCCTGCCCGCCATACGACCCCCAGATGTCCTTCACGGCCACCGGAGTGGAAGTCAGTTCCAACGGAGGCAGCTTGGGCGGGTTAAGAGTTTCCCGGATGTTCTTGAAGAAAGAACGATACCAGGGTTCTTCAACGTCGGCCGCCAACAACCTTTGGAGGTGGGCGTCCGCGCCGTTCGGATCATTTGCGCCGGGAAATGCCATAGGTTCGTGGTGCGCTGCCATGTTCTCCTATTACGCCTGGGCGTCCCTAATATTGCCTTCAATCAATAGACGTGACCAGACCATACAAAGGTTGCAACCGATCCCTACACTGATTCTATCACTTCCGTGAATTTGTCAACAGCCTTATGAAAAATGGAAGCTAAACTAAATTAGAACATGCCCGACAAGCCCCTGCTGATCTTCGATGGCAATTGCGGCTTCTGCAAGATCTGGATTAAGTACTGGTACCAGCTCACTGGCGGGCGGATAGACTACGCGCCGTCCCAGGAAGTTGGCGAGCAATTCCCGCAGATCCCACACGGGAATTTCTCCCAGTCCGTGCAACTGGTCCTGCCTTCGGGAGAAGTCCTGCGGGGCGCCCGGGCTGTTTTCCAAACCCTGACTTACGCACCGGGGTTCGGCTGGTTGCTTTGGCTCTACCGCCACTTGCCGGGCTTTGCGGCGGTCACGGAAGCGAGTTACCGAGTGATCGCCGCGCACCGCTCGTTTTTTTATCAGGTGACGCGTTTCACGTTCGGGCTCAGGGTGTCGCCATTGTGTTACGCAAGCGTGGAGTGGCTCTTCCTGCGGATTCTGTCGGCCATTTACTTTATCGCTTTCGCATCTTTCGGCGTGCAAATCACGGGGCTGATCGGCGAGCGCGGAATTCTGCCGCTGGGAAGTTACCTGCAAGCGATCTCAGAGAACTTCGGCATGCAGGGCTATTGGATGTTGCCGTCGGTCTTTTGGATCGCGCATGGCGACGTGGTCTTGCGCGCGGTGTGCATCGCCGGCGCGGCGATCTCCATCGTGCTGCTGTTCGGTTATTTCGAACGAACCTCGCTAATCTGCCTGTTCGTGCTTTACCTTTCCCTGTGCTCGGCGGGGCAGGACTTCATGTCGTTCCAATGGGACATGCTGTTGTTGGAATCGGGGTTCCTCGCGATTTTTCTAGGATCGTCGAAGCTGGTGGTGTTCCTGTTTCGCTGGCTGCTGTTCCGTCTGACGTTTCTCTCGGGCGCGGTAAAGCTTATGAGTCACGATCCTGCCTGGAGCGGGCTCACCGCGCTCAGCTTCCATTACTGGACGCAGCCCCTGCCGACCCGGATTGCCTGGTACATGAACCAATTGCCGGCCGCTTTGCAGCGTCTTTCCACGGCGACCGTGTTGGTGATCGAGCTGGCCGTTCCCTTCCTGATTTTCGGGCCGCGTCTTTGGCGATTTTTCGGCGCGGGCGCGATGCTGCTCTTGCAAGTGCTCATTTTTCTAACCGGCAATTACACGTTCTTCAATTTGCTGACGATGGCGTTGTGCTTGTTCCTGTTCGACGACGGGGCGCTGGCGAAGTTGCGATTGCGGCTACGGCCGGTGCATTGCCGTCCACTCTTCACGCGCGGCGCAGCGGTGTTGATCCTGTTCCTGAGCACGCTGGAGCTTTTGGGCGTGTTCTTTGACTGGAACGTCATGAACTCCGTGTTGCGGGAGACGGCGCCTTTCGGCATCGTGAACACGTACGGTCTCTTCGCGGTGATGACCACTACACGGCCCGAAATTATTGTGCAAGGCTCCAATGACGGAGCGACCTGGCTGGACTACGAATTCAAGTACAAGCCCGGCGATCCGCGCATTCCGCCACGTTGGGTGGCTCCGCATCAGCCGCGCTTGGATTGGCAGATGTGGTTCGCGGCGCTGTCCAGTTTCCGGAACGCGCCATGGTTCCACAATTTCATGGTGCGCTTGCTGCAAGGCTCGCCGGAAGTTTTGGGTTTGCTTCAGAAGGATCCCTTTCACGGTACGCCGCCGAAGCACGTCCGAGCGCTGCTGTTCAGCTATAAATTTACCGATTTCACTACCCGTCGCGAAACCGGCGCGTGGTGGACCCGCTCGCCCCGCGGCCTCTACTTTTCGCAAATGTCAAATGAACCGGCGCCGCCTTAGATTTTCTACTTCTTCTTTTTCGGAATCTTCGCGCCCGCCTGGCGCGCTTCACTCAAGGCAATGGCGACGGCTTGCTTGCGGCTCTTGACCTTCTTTCCGCTTGTGCCGGATTTCAGTTCGCCTTCCTTGTACTCCTTCATCACCTTGTGGATCTTGCTTTTCCCCTTACCGCTCGAGCCGCTCTTTTTTTGCGCCATTCCATCCCTCCGCTCCTTAGATTGCCGCCGGAGAGATTTGTTTCGCGGTGTCGTCGATGTCAATTTCCATACGAAGCAGCGCGGCGCCCAGCGTTTTGCCTTGCGCGTCGATCCTGAGCGACAAAGTTCCGCCGCCGCCCAGCGCTTCGTGGAGCAGAAAGTTTAGCGCCGCCAGATTCGGCAATTCGTAGCGTTCCACCTTGCCCTTCACCAGTTCGCCGAAGAATTCCTTGACGCGCTCCGCCGTCACTTCGCGCACCAGCACCGGATAATGCCGCTCCTGAAAAGCGATCACTCCAATGTTCGATGTGTCGCCCTTGTCGCCGGAACGGGCGTGCGCAATTCTGGAGAGCGGGATTCTCATTCGATAACCTCCACGCGAGTTTCGATGAGTGCGCGCGGGATCAGCGCCGGCCAATAGGCAACCACTTCCCTCACCGGCGCGCGGCCGTCGCCAAACCCGGTCCCGGTTGGCGGACCGTTCAAAACCAGCGGCGCCAATTCGCGCGTGAACCGGTCGATCGGTTTCCGGTCCTGGCCGCGCACGCCGATGCGCACCTGGACCTCGGGTGGATCCGGATTCGCAACCGCCACCGGGCCGTGGCACGCATTTACGCCAAAGAATTCTGTGTAGATCTCATCGAAGGACAGCCCGAGTTGAGTAAGACGCTCGCGCACGATGCGATCCGCCGCCTTCGCTTTTTCGAGCGCCTGCGGAGCGCTGTAGACCAGAGTGCCGATGGCTTTCCATCCGTACGAATAGGCGATGGAGAGCTTCAACATGTCCGGCCGCATCCGGCCGCGAATGCCGGAAACACTCACGCGGTCGGGGCCCGAGTCCTTCAAATGGATGCTGGTGAAATCGGCCACGCAATCGGGCGTAATGTAATTTTGAGGATCGCCCAACTCGTATAAGAGCTGTTCCTTGATGACGTCGGACGTCACGCGGCCGCCAGTTCCGGGATGCTTGGTGATGGTAAACGTGCCGTCCGGATCGGCTTCGATAATCGGATAGCCGATGTTCGCCATGTCCGGAATCGTCTGCCAATCCACCTGGCAATTTCCGCCGGTGCATTGCGCGCCGCACTCCACGATGTGCCCGGCGATGGCGCCCGCCGCCAGCTTGTCGAATTCAACCTGCGTCCAACCGAAGCGGTGCACCATGGGAGCGAGCGACAGCGCGGTGTCGGTGGAACGTCCCGCGATCACGACATCGGCGCCTGTGGCCAACGCTTCGGCCAACGGGAACGCCCCGATGTAGGCATTGGCGCTCAGGATGCGATCGCGAATCGAGCTGAGCGGCTCGCCCGTGTCCATGTTTTTCATCTGGTGGCCCGCGGCGAGAAAATCGTCCAGACGCGCGAAGACGTCGTCGCCCAGCACCACCGCAACCTTCAACGCGGGCGCCACGCGGCGGACCTCCCGCGCGCAAGCCGCCGGATTCACTCCGCCCGCGTTCGCGATCACCTTGACGTTGCGCTCTTTGAGCAACCTTTCAATGCGCGCAAGCAATGGCGGAAAATCGCGCGCGTAGCCGAGCTGCGGATCGGCCTCCTTCTGTTTCTGAAGAATCGACATGGTGATCTCGGCCAGATAGTCGAGCACCAGGAAGTCGATCGGGCCTTGCTCCACCAGCCGTACCGGCGCTTCCAGCCAATCGCCCCAGAAGCCTTGACCATTCGCGATGCGAATCATTTTCCAGTCACAATGTTTCGAGCGCCAGATGCTCCCGATGGTTGTGAGCGCTGGCGGCCTCGAGCGCAAAGGTGAGAATGCGGCGGGTTTCCAAAGGGTCGATGATGGCGTCCATATGGCCGCGGGCCGCGGCGAAGCGCGCATCCAGCCAACGCTCGTAGTCGGCGCGCGTTTTCTGAATGCGTTCGTTCAGGTCGTCCGGAACCGGCTGGCGGGCGGCCTTGAGTTTTTCGAGCTCGGGACCATGCACGGCTTGAACCGCGGAGTCGCCCTCCATTACGCCGATCCGCGCCGTGGGCCAACCGAACGTGAAATTCGGATCGAAGCCTTGGCCGGCCATCGCGTAATATCCGGCGCCGCTGGCGTGATTCAGCGTCAGAACAATTTTGGGAACGGTGGAACACGCCATGGTCTCCACCATTTCCGCGCCGGCCCGAATGATCCCTTCGCGCTCGGCATCCACGCCGACCATGAACCCAGAAACATCC
>DATDHK010000441.1:0-10961 GCA_036521635.1 Bryobacteraceae bacterium
ATAGTGACTGATTGGGATTGACAAAGGCTTTCATCGCCGCCGATTCACTTGCGCCTGTGCCAGGCAATCGAAACCGACTCTAAAGCTTGCTCGCAACCAGTAGAAATGGCAAAGTTAGAAGGGAAGTCTGATGACAGTGTCTCCAAAAAACGGCGGAACTCCGGACTCCGAAGCTACTGTCGACCTGCTTCCGTTTGAGCCGCTTGCCACTTTTCGCCCCGGTCCCTTACAAGACGACACTTCGCTGGCTAACAACCACGGCAAGAAAATCGGGATATTGATCCTCACTTACAATGCCGTCGGCACGCTCACCAAAGTTTTGAAACGCATCACTCCCAACGTCTGGAAAAATGTCGCGGAGATTGCGATCTTTGACGACGCCAGCCAGGATGCGACTTATGAATTGGCGATGGGCCTGAAGACTTTGCGGCAGCTCGATAAACTGCATGTCTTATCGCACCCGAAAAATCTCGGCTATGGCGGGAATCAAAAGGCCGGCTACCGTTATTTCATGGACAACGGCTTCGACGTCGTGGTTCTTCTGCACGGCGATGGTCAATATGCGCCGGAGATTCTGTCGCATCTTTACCATCCCATTGTGGCGGGCGAAGCCGACGCGGTTTTTGGATCGCGCATGATGAAAACCTATGGCGGGCCGCTCAAAGGTGGAATGCCGCTGTATAAATATTTGGGGAATCGGGTGCTGAGCGTCTTCGAGAATCGGGCGCTGCGCATGCAGCTCACGGAGTTTCACAGCGGTTACCGCGCATACAGTTTGCAGGCGCTGCGGAACATCGATTTCTCTCATATGACGAACGATTTCCACTTCGATACCGAAATCATCATCAAGCTTCAGCACCAGCGTTTCCGGATCGAGGAAGTGCCGATTCCCACTTATTACGGGGAAGAAATTTGCTATGTGAACGGGTTGCAGTACGCCCGCAATGTCGCCAAGGCCGTGCGGCGGTACAAACAGACCTGCCGCTCGGTCCGCTGTTATCCCGAGTTCCAGGAATACTTCGTTCACTATCCGATTAAACACAGCAATCGCTCCAGTCACGATTACGCACGCAGAATGGTGGGAATCAATCAGCAGGTGTTGGACATCGGATGCGGGGAAGGATTCCTGGCCGTGGAATTGGCGAAGGCCGGCAATCGGGTGATGGGCATCGACGATCGTCCTGCGCCTTCGGAAATATCGAAACTCGATCGCTACTACAGCGCGGATCTCGAAGATGGAATTGGTCCGGTGGTCCAGCAGTTGGAAGGGAAACGCTTCGATAGAGTTCTGGTGCTGGATGTTCTGGAACACCTGAGGCGGCCCGAGCGCATTCTGCGGGATTGCCACGATGTGTTGAAGCGGGAAGGGCTGCTCATTGTCTCGCTGCCCAATGTGGCGAACATCGCGGTCCGGTTAATGTTGCTGTTTGGACGCTTTGATTACGCGGAGCGGGGCATTCTCGATAAAACGCATGTGCATTTCTATACGCGAAAAACCGCGCTGCGAATGTTGCGGGAGAACGGTTATTCGATCGTGGAGTCCAAGCAGACGGTGATCCCATCCGAGCTTATCCTGAGCCTGCCGCCGCGCAATATTCTGGTGATAATTCTGAATCGCCTGTTGGCGTTTCTGACCTGGATGATGCCGGGATTGTTCGGATACCAACTGATGTTCGCGGCGCGAAGCGTGCAGCCCGCGGGCCAGCCGGCCGTCCGGTAACAATGTTGAATTCCTTTATACAAATTTCCATTCTTATTCTTGCCGGCGCAACCGCACTGGCCCAAACCAACTCCGTCATTATCGATACCGACGCCGGATCGGACGACCTGATGGCGATCGCATTTTTGCTGGCGCATCCCAGTGTCCACATTGAAGCAATCACCATCGCGAATGGATTGGCGCACGTCGACGCCGGCGCGCGCAATCTGGTCCGGTTACTGGAGTTGAGCGGGCGCAAAGATGTTCCGGTGTTCGCCGGGCGGGGCGCTCCGCTGCGCGGGCACGCTGAATTTCCGGCCGCGTGGCGTAAAACTTCGGACGAGCTGGCCGGCGTTACGTTGCCGGCCGCATCGCGGCAGCCGGAGCCAAAACCCGCCGCCGAGTATTTCCTTCAGCGCTTGAGGGATCGTTCCCATCCGGTGCGCGTGCTCGCGCTCGGTCCGTTGACGAATCTCGCCGAGGCGCTAGAGCGCGATCCATCGATCGCCGGAACCATACGGGAACTGGTAATCATGGGTGGTGCTGTACGGGCGCCGGGGAATCTCGCCGACGGCGACGTTTTCAAAACCAATAACAAAACCGCCGAATGGAATATTTTCGTCGACCCGCTGGCCGCCCGCATCGTCTTTCGCGCGGGCATTCCGATCCGGCTGATACCACTCGACGCCACCAACAAAGTACCCATCGATATCGCGTTCCTGCGGGAGTTTCAATCCGCCGCGAAGTCGCCACTGGCAAAATTCGTGGGCGAGGTTTTGGAGACGGACCGGAAATTTATCGAAGATGGATACTTCTACGCGTGGGACCCGCTGGCCGCGGTGGCGATGCTTCATCCGGGCGTGGTCAAGACCAGCAGGATGCATATTGACGTTCGCCAGGATCCACCGGAAGACGGACGAACCGTGCAGACGCCGGGCCGCGCGAACGCTGGGGCTGCGCTGGATGCGGATGGGATGGCGTTCCGGAAAATCTTTCGGGAAGCGTTCGAAAAATAATTGGTATAGTTTTGCGGGGCGGACGCCCGCGTCCGCGGACGGCCCACTGGCCGTCCTTCGGATTTTGTTGAAACCTCGACAAGCCGGGCGAGGGCGCCCGGCGCGGGTCAGGGGACCCGCCCCACCGTTTTTTGTGCGAACCGGGAAAGCTAAAATGGCATTGGCCTGAAGGCTACAAGTTTTCCTATTCGTAACGGAGCGCCTGCAGCGGGTCCACGCGCGTGGCCCGCATCGCCGGCAGGAAGCCGGAGAACAAGGCTACCAGCGCAAGCACCGCTGTCGCGGACGCGATCACTAACGGGTCTCGCCCGCTCACATTCAGCAGTTGAGATTGAATCAGTTGTCCCATCCCTAGAGAAGCCACCACGGCGATACCGATTCCAACGGCCGCCAACAGGATTACTTCTTTCATCACCAGCCGCAGCACGTTTTTGCGATCCGCGCCCAACGCCATGCGGATGCCGATTTCGCGCGTCCTGCGCACCACCATGTACGCCATGACGCCATACAATCCCACCGCCGCCAATAGAGTCGCCAGCACGCCGAACGTCGCCGAAAGCACAGCTACAAGCCGATCCATGAAAAGCGATTCGTCGATTTGCCGTTCCATGGTCTTGATGTTGAAGACCGGCAGGTTGGGGTCCTGCCGCCGCACGGCCTCACGCAGCATCGACGCGATGGAGCTGGGGTCCTGCGCGGTGCGCACGTAGAATGTCAGGTTACCCATCTTGCTCTGTGCGGCAGGCGAATAAAAGAAGCGCTGGTCCTTTTCCCGAAGATCGGACGATTTGCCGTTGCGGGCGACGCCAACAATCTCCATGGCTCCGCCGTCTCTGCCCAGTTGAATCCGGCGCCCGATAGGGCTTTCGTTCCCAAAATAGTATTTCGCCAAAGTTTCATTCACGACTGCGACTTTGGGCGCGCCGGCGCCATCGGCCTTGGTGAAATCGCGTCCGGCTAAAAGTGGGCTGCCCATCGTCGTGAAATAGCCGGGACCGATGTAATTGTGCCAGGAGCTCATGTCCTCATCTTCCTTCGCCTGATATCCAATCACCTTGATGGAGGAGACCTCGTTGTCTCCGGATAGCAAGGCGAGCTGCGACACGGATGCGGCGCGAACACCGGGCAATCGCGAAATGTCGTCCTGCAATTGTTCGGCAAGCGTGCGAATGCGCTCCTGGCTGTAGCCGTTCAGTCCCGGTTGCACCGCGAACGATATGAGATGATCGGTGCGGAAGCCGGCGTCGATGCTCTTCACGTTGTACAAGCTTCTGGTGAACAGCCCCGCGCCAATCAGGAGCAACGCCGAAAGCGCTACCTGCGTGACCACCAGGCCTTTTCGAAGCCGCAGCGTGCCGAAGCCGCCTAGAACCCCGGTAGCCTGGTCCTTCAGAGTTGCCGCGAGTTCGCTGCGCGTGCCTTGCAGCGCGGGAACGATGCCGAAGATAATTCCCGTGACGATGGAAAGCGCGATTGCGAACAGCAAAATGCGAATATCCGGATGACTGGACAAACCTTCCGTCGAAGGATCGGAGGGCAGGAATCGCAGCAGCGCCTCACCGGTCCAATCGGCCGCCAGCAGTCCCAGCAAACCGCCGCCCAAGGCGAGCAGCAAACTCTCTACCAGCAACTGCCGCACCAACCGGGCCCGGCTCGCGCCCATTGCCAGACGGATTCCGATTTCACGTTGCCTGGCGGTGGCGCGGGCAATCAGCAGATTCGCGACGTTGGCGCACGCAATCAACAACAGCACTCCCACCATGGCCATCAGAACCGACATCGCATTGCTCAACGTATCCAAGGGCGCGGAAATACCTTTCCCACCGGGCAGCAGCGAAAGGTGACGTTTTACAAAGTTGGTCTGAAATGTTTGCGAAGCATTCGGCACCTCCCGCACCTCCGCTTCGAGCAGCTGTTTCCAGAAAGTATTCATGGCGGCTTCAGCCTGTTGCCGCGAGATTCCCGGCTTCAGTCGGGCGAAGATGTTTAACCACATGGAGCGCCGCTTATCCAAGTCGTTCTGTCCCGGCTCTCCCGACGTCATCTGCGCGTTCATCATCATCGGAACGAAAACGTCGGCGGCTTCGCCCATTCCGACGCTCTTGAAGCCCGATTGTGCGACTCCCACGATGGTCATGGAATGCGCGTTCAGCGTGATGCTTTGATTCAGCACGCGCGGGTCCGCGCCGAATCTTCGTTTCCAGAAACCGTAGCTCAACACCACCACCGGATGCGCGCCGGGCGTGCGGTCGTCATCCTGCGTGAGTGTGCGTCCGATGGCCGCGTTCAGGCCGAGCACTTCAAAATAGTTGCCGGAAACCAGGTCGCCGTGAATGCGCTCGGTTTGATCGCGCCAGCTCATACTGAAGCTGATCGGAAATCTTGCCAGCACGCCGTTGAATACCGGATTGCGATCGCGGAAGTCGCGATACATCGGATACGAGAACGTGAACTTGTCGTCGTAACTCGTGTTCACCGACCCACGGCGCGGTCCTGGCGCGCTGAACAAGACCAGTTCCCCCGGATGCTTGACGGGCAGCGACCGCAAAAGCGCCTGGTCCATCAAACTGAATACCGCGGTATTCGCGCCGATGCCCAACGCCAGCGAAAGCAAGGCTACGGTAGTGAACAGGGGGCTTTTGCGGAGACCGCGAAGCGAGTAGCGAAGGTCCTCCAGCGGGTTGATCATAAGCTATTATGCCTGCAACTTGGGGGCCCGGCGCCATTACTGAAAGCAAGACACTTTTTTAGGGGGTGCTGTTCGATTTCGGACAGTCACTTGAACTTTTAAAATCAAAGTGGCCGCCGATGAACGCAGATGAACGCGGATTCAAAACAAAATCATCTGCGTCGATCGGCGTTCATCCGCGGCTCATTCTCTTTCCTTTGCGTTTGTATTTAAGCGCAATGAGACCTTTTGAGAAAGTCTTGTTCTCTATCAATTCGAAGTCCCGTTGGGGAAAGCCGCTGGGGAAGAGCGGGATGCCTTCGCCGAGCAAGACGGGAACGATACCGAGGTAGAGTTCGTCGACCAAGTCGGCTTTGAGGAAATCGCGCGCGAGCTCGCCGCCGCCCATGAGCCAGATGTTCTTGCCGGGTTTTTTGCGGAGTTAACGGATGAATGCGGCGGGCGATTGGTTGATGAATACGAGACCGGCCTGTTGGACGGCCGGTTTGGAGCGGGAGAAGACAAAGTTCGCCATCGACGACCCGCTGAAAGATCCGGCGCCGCCCATCTGGAGGGCGACGTCCAGAGTCTTGCGGCCCATGATCGCGGTATCGACGGTGGCGAAGAAAGGAGCCATCGAATAGTCTTTCGGCATGAAGAGAAAGTCGACGGCGCCGTCCGGGCGGGCGATGTAACCGTCCAGGCTGATGCCGAGTCCGAGAACAACTTTACGCGCGGGGGGCTTGATCATTCCGCAATCATATCCGAATGCACGGACAGGCTGTGTCATATTCAGCGATCTTCAAACCCCATCCTCAAAATCCGAAGCTCAGGGCTGAAAAATGGCTATGCCGACTTCCTCGGCCGCTCTTCTGAGAGGCTCGTCCTTAAGTTGCGAAAGGAAGGCCGCGACGCTTTGCAGGTCTCTTAAGAACTTGGCGCTCTTCGCGGATGCGATCTTTTTCCGCCGTTCGGCCACTACCAGGACGTTGACTATTTCCAGTCTCCAAACGGCCGGCGCCAACACGGACGCTCCGTCGATCACGGCTTGAAGAACGGCGTCGGTGTATGGAGTGCTCTGGTCCTCAAAACACCATGCGGCGCTGATAGAGTTATCGAGAACGAAGGAACTCAGAGCCGGCGTCCCTCTTCAATCAGATCGCGGATGGTCATATCGGCGCCAAGGATGTTGCCTTTGCGGAATTCCCTGATGCTCCGGCCGGCTTCCTCGCGCGCTCGGCGGTTGGATGCCTCGTCTGAAAGCGCAGTACCGTTCAGGGATTCGTTCTGAAGGACGGCCTGCAAAACGTGGTCGTCCAGCGAAAGCCCCTTCGAACGCGCCTCTTCCGTGAGGCGATCCACGACATCTGGCGGCCAATTGAGCTGGACGGTCATAAGGATTTCTCTTTTGATCGTACCAGGAGATTCGTGGTACGGACCGCCTCCGTAAGGTCCCGCGGCTTTGTGCCACACTAGCCAATAGGGAACGTCATCCATGAAGTTCACTCTCCTGGCGAGCGTTTTATTCACTTACCACCTCGCGCTGGCGCAACCTTCGCAGCCGCGCGGAGGAGTCTCGTCGGAATGGGATGTTCGCAAACTGCTCGAGGGGCTGGATCTTCAAACTCAGCATTTGAAGCCGATCATCGAGCGGATCAAACCGGAAATCTGGACGGCCAACGGCGCGCCCGAGACTTACGCCGTTCAATGGAAAACGGGCCAGGCGGAGCTCCGGTATTTGCTGTCGTCGAGCGAAGCTCTGGCCAGGCAGCCCGACCGCCTGACGCTGGCTCTGGACACCTACTTTCGTATGCTGGCCATGGAATCCACGTTCGGCTCCGTGATTGAGGGCATTCGCAAGTACCAAAATCCGGCGCTGGCGGACCTGGTGCAAGCGGTGATGGGCGAGAACAGCACGAATCGCGACAGGCTTCGCCAGTACATTCAAGATCTGGCGGAGCAGAAGGAGCAGGAATTCAAAGTGGTAGATCACGAAGCGCAGCGCTGCCGGGACACATTGCTTCACCAGTCCTCGCCGCAGGAACGGAAACCGGTGAAGAAATGACGGCGGGCGCCGCGGTTTTCACGTGCAGCATCTGTGGCGAGCCATCGTCGGAAATCTGCGCATATTGTACGAAGGACGCCTGTCGAAATCATCGTTGCGCCCGGTGCAAGCGCTGCAGCGATTGTTGTGAATGCGAAGAGCCGCTGTCGGCCGCGGAAGTGGAAGAGCCCGTTCCGGCCACCGCTCCGCCGGAAATTGTGGAAGCTCCGCCCGCTATTCAGGAGGAGACGCCGGAGGCGGAGCACGCGCACGATCCCGATCCCGATTCCGGAGAAGGACTCGTCCCATAGGCCCGTCAATATGCTCAAACATTTTGGGGCTGGCCTGTTGCTGGCCGCCGGTTTGCAAATGATGAACGCCGCGCCGCGCATTCTGGTCCACGGCCATCGCGGGGCGCGGGCCATGCGGCCGGAGAACACCATTCCGGCTTTCAACTACGCCATCGATGCCGGCGTCGATTTCCTGGAGATGGACGTCGCGGTAACGAAGGACAACGTCCTGGTGGTCTCGCACGATCCGCACATGAATCCGGAAATCTGCACCGGGCCGCATCCCGGCGCCGTCATTCATCAATTGACTTTGCGGGAGCTGCGCGAATACGATTGCGGCGCTTTGAAGAATCCGCACTTTCCCAAACAGCAGCCCGTTCCCGGCACTCGCGTGCCGACGCTGGACGAGGTGCTGAGCCTGTCCACGCGCGGGAATTTTCAGTTCAATATCGAAACCAAGAGTTATGTGGACCATCCGGAATTGACGCCGGCGCCGGATGTCTTCGCCCAGATGATGCTGGATGAGATTCGCAAGCACAAGCTGGAGTCGCGCGTGATCGTGCAGTCGTTCGATTTCCGGACGTTGCGCGCGATGAAACGGCTGGCGCCCGATATCCGGCTGGCGGCGCTTTGGGAAGAAGGCGCGCGGCCGTTTGTGGAGATCGCGCGCGAGGGTGAAGCGGGAATCATCTCGCCATACTATCCTTTAGTGACGGCGGAGCAGGTGCGGGCCTCGCACGCCGCGAAGCTACAGGTTGTGCCTTGGACCGCTAATACGCCTAAGGATTGGCAGAAGCTGATCGACGCCGGAGTCGACGCAATCATCAGCGACGACCCGGCGGCGTTGATCGCGTTCCTAAAAGAAAAAGGCCTGCGCTAGTGTGGGGCAGGTTGGTAACCTGCGGCGGCTTGGTAATCCGCCGCGGGTTGATTCCGGAATTATTTACGGGCCGATTGCCAATCGGCCGCAGGTTACCAACCTGCCCCACAGCGCACCTTACGAGTTGGCTTGCTTTTCGGCCAGCGGCCCGATGATCGGCAGTACAACTTTTTGTCCGTTGTAGGTCTTGAACATCAGGTACAGCCAAAGGCACAGCCCACCCAGCCAGACGCACATGCTGAGTATCGTCCCAAGGAACCCAAGACCCGGAATAATATGCAAACCGATGGTCACGATAACAAGCACGATATAGATCCCAATCATCGCGACATGGAAAAAGATAGACTGGAAGGCGTTGAACTTCACATTTCGATTTGTGTTGTACGGAGAAAGCACCAGGAACAGGATTCCGGTGATGAGACCGAAGAGGTAGCACAAAGCGCCGGCAGCATTGTCGGTCAATCCAGAACTCCCCGCGGCAGGCGCCGCTCCAGGTGGAACTACGCCCGCGTCTACAGTAGCGCCACACTTCTGGCAGAATCGACCATCGACCTGCGAACCACAGCTCGGACAAAATGCCATTTCTTTCCCTCCGTTGACTCACTCTATCCGAAGTCCCGCGGATTAGCAAGTCTTTTGGATGGCGGCCTCTGCTAACGTGGTGTTTCCCGATGATCTCCTTCTCGAATATCCATAAGCAGTATGGAAAGCAGTTGATCTTTGTCGATGCTTCCTTCCAGTTGAACCCCGGCGAGAAGGTCGGACTGGTCGGCCCCAACGGCTCCGGCAAAACCACGCTCTTCCGCATGGTGGTCGGAGAGGAAGACCCCGACGAGGGCGAGGTTTCGGTTCCGAAAAGGATGACCATCGGCTATTTCCGTCAGGACGTGGAAGAAATGCAGGGCCGCTCGGTGCTCGATGAGGCTATCGCCGGCAGCGGGCGCGTCGGCGATCTGCACCACGAGTTGGAGGACCTGCATCGCGCCATGGACGATCCCGCGCAAGCCGGCGGCCTGGACCGGATTCTCGCGCGCTTCGGCGAGGTCCAGGAAGAGTATGAGCATCTGGACGGCTACGCGCTGGAGGCGCAGGCGCGCGAAGTGCTGCATGGGCTGGGATTCCATGACGATCAGATCGATGGCGATGTCGGGGCGTTGTCGGGTGGATGGAAGATGCGTGTGGCGCTGGCGCGCGTACTGCTGGGCAGGCCGGACGTGCTGCTGATGGACGAACCCACCAACCATCTGGACATTGAGTCCATCATCTGGCTGGAGCAATTCCTCAAATCGTTCGCGGGCGCTTTGATGATGACTTCGCACGACCGCGAATTCATGAACCGCATCGTTTCGAAGATCGCGGAAATCGATGCCGGGGAGATTATCGCCTACACCGGCAATTACGATTTCTACGAGCGGGAGCGCGCCATTCGCGAGACCAATCAGCAGGCGGCCTTCGCGCGGCAGCAGTCCATGCTGGCCAAGGAACAGCGCTTCATAGACCGCTTCCGGACGCACGCGGCCAAGGCGGCGCAGGTGCAGAGCCGCATCAAGGCGCTGGATAAGATTGAAAAAATCGAACTGCCCAAGAAGCGTCATGTGGTGAAGTTTGAATTTCGCGTTCCGCCGCGATCGGGCGACCAGGTGGCGGTGATTGAAGACCTGCACAAGAGTTACGGATCGCGCGTGATCTACGAAGGGTTCAGCCTCACCATCCGGCGGGGCGAGCGTTGGGCGGTGATGGGAAAGAACGGCGCGGGCAAGACTACATTGCTCAAAATGATTTCCGGCGCCAGTGCGCCCGATGCCGGCCACGTGCAACTTGGCGCCAGTCTGATCATGGGATATTTTGCACAGCAGTCCCTGGATGTGCTCGACCCGGACCTGACCATCATCGAACAGCTTCAGCGGGACTTTCCGCAGGACGGCATTGGATCACTCCGCACGCTGGCGGGGGCTTTCCAATTTTCGGGCGACGAGGTGGACAAGAAGATCCGCGCGCTGTCCGGCGGCGAGAAATCGCGGCTGGCGATGGCGCGGATGCTCTACAATCCGCCGAATTTTCTAGTGCTCGACGAGCCGACCAATCATCTGGATTTGGCGACCAAGGAGATGCTGGTGGATGCGCTCAAGGATTTCGAAGGGACCATGATTTTCGTATCGCACGACCGCATGTTTCTGCGGGGACTGGGCTCAAGGGTGCTGGAGTTGGGGGGTGAGAGCGGCACGGACCGGAACCCGCGTGTTTATCCGGGGTCGTACATTGAATATGTGCAGGCCATGGGGCACGAGGCGCCGGGGATTTATTCCTGACAGTCCTGTTTTTGTGGGGCAGGTTGGCAACCTGCCGCCGATTGTCAAATCGGCC
>DATDHK010000442.1:0-13430 GCA_036521635.1 Bryobacteraceae bacterium
GTGTCGAGCGCGACGGTGCACTTCATAATCTTGCCGTCGGCGCCGATCAGCAGGTTGAACGGCCTCGCAGCGTAACACACGCCCATACCGCTCCGCGACTCCAGGTATGGCATCCGGCTCTCCGCCGTTAAGCCCAACTCCGTCGCCCGGACGTCCAGTCGTTGCCGCTCTCGTTCGCCCTGGAGGCCGCAGATCTCCAGATCGTCGTCATTCGGGCCGCCCCAGGTGCCCACGGGATAGAAGCGGAGTATGTAGCGCGGATCGTTCTTCAGCGGCTCGAGCATGCCCAGAAATTCCTCCATGCGGGGGAGGTTTTCGTGGTCGAAGTTCACTCGCAGAACCACGCGGAAGTCCTCTTTGGACGCTTGGGTGGCGAGCACATTCTCGAAAATCGTGTGGAACGTGTCTCCGCCGCCTTTCAGAATCCGGTGCTGGTCATGGTCGCTCGGCGCTCCATCGATAGTGATCTGAAACATGCGGATGTCCCACTCCACCAGCCGGTTGAAAAGGTCCGGGTTGAGCAGATATGCGTTCGTGGTAATGGCGGACGACTTCCCGATATCGTGTTCCTCACAGATCCTTTTGAAGGCGGGCGCCAGCTCCTCAATGGCCTCCAGCCCGAGCAGCGGTTCGCCCCCGAAATAGGACGCGCTGAACGTGTTCAGCCGCTTCGCCCGGCGTTCCACCATCTGGATCACCGACGATCTCACCCAGGGTTCCATGGTCCCGCGGGGAAACGTCTCGTAACAGTAGACACAGCGGAAATTGCATTCCTCCGAAGTCAGCAGAATCAACTCGAGCTGGTCCGACCGGTGATGTTGGTTGCCGTAGAGAAGCCGCACGCGGTCCAGTTCATCGGTCCCGTCGTGGACGACATAGCCGCGCTCGTACAGGTACTTGGTGATTCCCTTAACGGGGCTGCGGAAGCCGGTTTGGCTGAGCAGTCTCTCCACCTGCTCCGTCAGCCGGCCGGGAAAGCCCGTGAATGCGCCGGTGAAGCTGTTATAGAGCACCAGAGTTCCGTCCGGCGCCGTAGTCCGTGCGTTGAACCGCGAGGGTACGAATGAAACCGGTTCGGAAACGCCATCAATGTGTACCAGATTCGCGGTAGCAGGGCTAATCGATGCTGCGCTCATAGGCCTCCTCTTGACTCCAGACACACTACTCACCCAAGCACGACCGATCGGGTGAATACAGCGTGGCGGCGTGCCTCGCGCAACAGCGAGGGCGTTCCTTCAAGCCTCAAATCCGAGACTTGAATTGGGATAATTGTAAGCCGGGTTCAAAACACTGTCAAGAGAAATTCCCGGTTAAAAAAAAGCGGTTTCGTTCCGTTTTTGTGACAAATTTGTGTCACGTTTGTGCACGAATAACTCTATCTTTTACTTACGCGCACTCGTCAAATAAATGGCTTCGTTTTTGACGCGGGCAATTAGTATTTTTCCTAGTTACTCAGCTCCAGTAGCTGCGGTCCAGACTCCGATACTGCACCGCTTCCGCCAGGTGTTTCGCCGTCACCACGTCCGAGCTGCCCAAGTCGGCGATGGTGCGGGCGACCTTCAATATGCGGTCGTGGGCACGGGCGCTCAGACCCATCTTACGGACGGCCATTTCGAGCGTTCGCTCGCCCGCGTCGTCTAAGGCGCAGATATTTCGCAGCAGCCGGGAAGGGATGCGGGCGTTGTAGAAACCGCGATTATGTTGGATGGCGCGGGCGGCTTCCACGCGGGCGCGCATGTCGGATGAGGCGGCGCCGGTGTCTTTGCCGCGTAATTCTTTGTATGCGACAGCCGGCACTTCAATATGCAGGTCGATGCGGTCGAGCAATGGTCCGCTCACTTTGCTCAAATAGCGCTGAATAATTGCGCCCGTGCAGCGGCATTCACGCGTCGGATCCGAAAAGTAGCCGCAGGGGCACGGATTCATCGCGGCAATCAAAATGAAGTCGGATGGGAACGACAATGTCATGTTAGTGCGCGCCAGCGTTACCGATGATTCTTCCAGCGGCTGCCGGAGCATTTCGAGTACGTTGCGTGGAAACTCCGGAAGTTCGTCGAGAAACAGCACGCCGTTGTGCGCCAGGCTGACTTCGCCCGGACGGGCGGCGCCCGAGCCGCCGCCGATTAGTCCGGCATCGGAAACCGTGTGATGCGGGGCGCGGAACGGGCGCGCGGAAAGCAGGCCGACTCCGCGCGGAAGTATGCCGGCCACGCTATGCACCTGCGTAGTCGCAATCGCTTCTTGAAACGTGAGCGGTGGAAGGATACCGGCGAATCGCTTGGCCAGCATGGTCTTGCCCGAACCCGGCGGACCAATCATCAAAACGTTGTGTCCGCCCGCCGCAGCCACTTCCAGGGCGCGCTTGGCGGTAGTCTGTCCCCGAACGTCGCGGAAATCCGGAAACGCTTGATCGATTGAAACGGTTCCCGACGCCGCCGTCGTTGCCGGCCGAAACTGGTCTGGCTGGTTCAAATACTTGACTACATCCGCAAGATGTCGCATGCCGAAAACATTCACGCCCTCGGCGACGGCGGCCTCGGCCGCGTTGTCGGCCGGGAGCAAAAGATTTGGAATACCCTGGCGGCGCGCGCAGACCGCGATCGACAATGCTCCACGCACCGGACGAAGCGTGCCATCCAGCGACAACTCGCCTACCAGCACATGATGGTCGGATAGGCCGACGGTTCCCATTGCGCCCAGAATTCCGAGAGCCATCGGAAGGTCGAAGCCCGCGCCCTCTTTGCGAACGTTGGCTGGCGCAAGGTTGATGGTGACGGATTTGTTGGGGTAGCCGAATCCGGAATTGATCAACGCGGACTTGATGCGCTCGCGGCTCTCGCGCACCGTCGTGTCCGGCATTCCGACCGTGATGAAGTCGCGCGCATTGCCGCCCGGGTACATGTCCACTTCGACATCGATCAGATGAGCTTCGATGCCGAAAACCGCCGCACTACGAGTCCGGTACAGCGCCATGCCGTAGACCTAGTGGGAAGACGAATGGATTGCTCTCCAGGCGCGCGGGATTACTCGACGGAAAACTTCTCGCGCGTTTCGTAGGTCTGGCCGCCCAGGTTGTCGCGCACCGTCAAAACGATGGTGTATTCTCCGCGTTTCTGATCTTTCGCCAGATTGAGGCTGAGCACGCCGGGCTGGTAGCGCACCGGATAAAACGTCTGCTCTTTCTGCGCCGCGGCCTGAGGCTCGGCGTAGGCCTGAGCGCCATCCGCGCGGAGCACCGCCAGCCCGTACTCGATATCGAACTGGTTGCCCTCACCGAGCTTATAGCCGGTCATATCGAAGCGCGCCCACACCGCGTCGCCGGGGCGATAAGCCGCAACGGGCAGCGGCTTGGTGTCGTCTTCAGTCCGCAGGAACCGGAAATTGCGAACGATGAGCGTGCCGCTCGGCTCCACTTCGCGGCCATGCACTGTGAATGTCGCATGCGCTTCCACAAGCGCGTTGGCCAATTCATCTTTCACCTTCACCAGGACCTGGTATTCGCCCGGGGGGATGAGTGGAGGAATCGGAATGGCGGCCCGAAGCTTGGGCATCCACTCTTTGTCTTCGGGCGAAAGAGTGGCTTCCACTTTTCCGCTGGTAGGCGCCACCAGCAAGACATCCTTCGAGTCTTTCGCTTCGATCTGGAAGGTCAGCCGGATTTCATCCTTCTCGGTCTTGGCGTAACCTTCCACCTGGCAACTGAAGTAGAGGACTTCGCCGCCGAGAAATTGATATTTGGAGGAGACCACCTCGCCGTCCTCGGATTGCGAGAACGTCAGCCTTACGACTGCCAGCTTCTTTGGGACCGGCGCGGCGTTGGAGGCCGCCGCCAACATATAACACAACATCGCAAGCGACGAGGTCCTCGAAATGCCTGGCTTCATGGGATTCCGCCTACCTTCTATTCTACTGGCCACTCGAGTTGTAGGGCAGGTTGGTAACCTGCGGCCGATTGGTAATCGGCCCGATGATGAATTCGGAATACTTGAAGGCGGATTACCAATCCGCCGCAGGTTACCAACCTGCCCCACACGAAGATTGACTTCACTTGTCCCCTTGGCGCACATTGGAACAGTGCCCGTTCTGCTGATCCTTTTACTGCTGCTTTCGCTGCACCCGGCGATCGCACAATCCACGCATCCCGTCACTGGACGCAAGATCGCTCCGGTGATGAGCGCAGCCGGAGCGGATTGGCTGGAACGGCCCGAACGCGAATCGGAAGAGGCGCCCGGCAAGGCGTTGGACGAGCTCCGAATCAAGCCAGGCATGACGGTGGCCGACGTCGGCGCGGGCACCGGCTACATGGCCCTGCGAATGGCGCGGCAGGTGGGTCCCGCCGGCAGGGTTTACGCCAACGACCTGCAAGCCGAAATGCTGACGAAACTTCGCGCCAATGCACAGCACGAGAAAATCTCGAATGTCGAAACAGTGCTGGGAACCGAGTCCGATCCGAAGTTGCCCGCCGGACAAATCGACCTGATACTACTGGTGGATGTGTATCACGAATTTTCGCAGCCGCAAGCCATGCTGAATCGGATGCGCGAATCGCTCAAGCCCGACGGCCGGTTGGTGCTGCTGGAATACCGCAAGGAAGATCCCAAAGTTCCGATCCGCCCCGAGCACAAGATGAGCGTGGCGGAAGTGAAGACCGAAGTGGAGGCTGAGGGTTATAAATTAGATCAGGTGATCGAGAAACTTCCACGGCAGCACATCATTATCTTTCGTAAGGCGGTGGCGGGAAAGTGAGCATGTCGGATTCCGCTGCGCCACTCGCCGGCATTCGCGTCATCGATTGTGGAACGTATATCGCAGCTCCAGCAGCGTCCGTGGTGATGTCGGATTTCGGCGCGGACGTGATCAAGATCGAGCGTCCGCCTCATGGCGATCCGTATCGCTATCTCTCGCTGGTGCCCGGCATGCCGGTTTCACCGCACTATTATTGTTGGACGCTCACGGGCCGCAACAAGCGCAGTGTCGCGCTGGATTTGAACGACGCGGCCGCGCGCGAGGCGCTGCTCAAACTGGTGGCAACCGCCGATGTTTTCATCACCAACTATCAGCCGCCGCTCGTGGCGAAATTCCGGCTGGGCTATCGTGAGCTGTCCGCACTGAACGATCGTTTAGTCTACGCATACCTCACCGGCTATGGCGAAGCGGGGGAAGAAACCGAGAAGCCGGGCTACGATGCCACGGCGTACTGGGCGCGATCCGGTTTGATGAGCACAATACATAACGCGGATGCGCAGCCCGCGCAGAGTCCGGCGGGCTTGGGCGATCATCCCACTTCGATGGCTCTGTTCGGAGGAATCATGCTGGCGCTTTACCGGCGCGAGATCACCGGTAAAGGGCTCTACATAACCACGTCTCTGATGGCCAACGGCGCATGGTCGAACGCGTGCGGACTACAGGCGGCCATGGTCGGCGCCGAATTCCTGCCGAAACGAACGCGCGAGACCACTGTGAATCCGCTCGTCAATCATTACCTCACGCGCGACAAAAAGCGATTCCTCACCTGCTGTCTCGACCCAAAGAAGGACTGGCCGAATCTTTGCCACGCGCTGGGAAATCCGGATCTGATTCACGATCCGCGATTCGCCACTCCCGAATTGCGCAGGGAAAATGGCGCCGATCTAGTGGCGATCATAGACGCTGCGGTTGCCCAGAAGGACATGGCCGAATGGAGGGAAGTCTTTCGGCGGAATGACGTCATTTGGGGACCCGTGGCCACCACTCAGGAGGCGGCATCCGACCCGCAAATGGAAGCGAATGGAGTGTACGCGGAAATCGAGCCGGGCTTGCGGACCGTTGCAAATCCCTTGACGGTCGGGGGTGCGGAGAAGGTGAAACCGCGAATGGCGCCCGGCGTAGGTCAGCACACCGTAGAGGTTTTGCGAAGTCTTGGCTACACCGACGACGCGATCAGTGATTTAGTGTCGCGCGGGGTCGCGATGGACGGTTCCGCAGTGAAGCAGGCAGCGCATTAATCCACCACCGAGCTCCAACCGCGGCGCGAAAGATCCCAGTAGATAACCGCGCCCGCTGCGAGGCCCATCGCCAGCAGTATCGATCCTGAGGTGAAGTCTTTCAGCAAGAGCTTGCCGGTTCCGAAGAGAATTCCGTAGATCAGCGCGCATCCGCAAATCCAATCGATCAGGTTTGAAAGCCCGCCGCCTGAAGGACGAACGTCCGGGGCCAGTTTCGCGATCGGACGCCATCCGGCCTCCGAAGGATGCGTGCGGCGGTAAAAAGCAATCAACGTTTCCTTCGATTCCGGCTGGGTGAGGAACGTGACGGCCAGCCACACGATGGTGGTGATGGTGACGGTGACGATCATGATCCAGGCGAAATCCACTGGTTTATCGGTGTCCAGTCCCCACATCGTTTGCAGCAGAACGGAAACGACGAATCCGGAAATCATCGCCGACACCTCGCTCCACGCATTGATGCGCCACCAGTACCAGCGCAATAACAGGACGCCGCCGGTTCCCGCGCCGGTGACGATCAGCAGTTTCCATGCGCCGGAAATGGAGCCCATATAGAACGTCACGATTCCAGAAATGATGGTCAACACGACCGTGGCCCATTGCGATGCCGCGACGTAATGCTTGTCGCTCTCATTTGTTTTCCAGAAGCGGCGATAAAAATCGTTGATCAGATAACTGGCGCCCCAATTCAACTGCGTCGCGATGGTGGACATGTAAGCGGCAGCGAACGCCGCCACCATGAGGCCGCGCAGCGACGGCGGCAGGTACGCGATCATCACGCGGATGTAACCGGTTTCCGGGTCTGCAAGGTTCGGAAAAAGAATCAGCGAACTGAGCGCCACCAATATCCACGGCCAGGGACGCACGGCATAATGCGCGATGTTGAACCACAAAGTTGCGAGCAGAGAATTCTTTTCGTCTTTGGCGCAGAACATTCTTTGCGCCACGTATCCGCCGCCGCCCGGCTCAGCGCCCGGATACCACGTGGCCCACCAGTTCATCGAAATGTAAACCAAAAACGTGATCATGGGCATCCACGCGGAGTCGAGATCCGGGACAAAACTCAGCACCGAGCCTTTGCCTCCGGCGGCGAGCCCGTGCGCCTGATCGATTGCGGCCAACTTGGTTTTCATGGCGTCGATTCCGCCGACGGCTTGTATGGCGAACACCGCGAGCGCCGTCACCATGCCCATCTTGATCACGAACTGAAACACGTCCGTCACCAGCACGCCCCACAGTCCGGACAATGTGGAAATAAATGATGTCAACGCAATCAGGCCCAGCACGATCATCAAGGCCTGCCATTTGTCGACGCCCAGAATCAGTTGCAGAATTTTGACCATCGCCAGGTTCACCCAGCCGAGGATTATGCAGTTGATCGGAATGCCCAGGTACAACGCGCGAAATCCGCGAAGGAATGCGGCGGGCTTGCCGGAATAGCGGATCTCGGAAAACTCGATGTCGGTCATGACGCCGGACCGGCGCCATAGCCGCGCGTAGAAAAATACGGTGAGCATGCCGCTCGCGACAAAGTTCCACCACAGCCAATTACCGGCGATGCCGCCCTTGGCGACCATGCCCGTCACGGCCAGCGGCGTGTCGGCGGCGAAGGTGGTCGCAACCATCGACGTTCCCGCCAGCCACCAGGGAACATTCCGGCCGGAGAGGAAAAATTCGTTGACGCTTTTCCCCGCGCGGCTCTTGTAGTACAAACCGATCGCGAGATTGAAGAGGAAGTAGAGCGCGACCACCAGCCAGTCTGCAAATGTCAGTTGCACAAATGAATTGTACAGGGGTTGGAGACAGTTGTCTGGCGGTTAAAAGCTACTTGCCGTTTCCAGCAGAATTTCGGACAGCATGCAATTCGAAGTCCAACTAAGTATCTTTCCTATCTAGTATCGGTGAAGTCCCCGATTTGCGTACTGTATTGCCCGTGCCATCCTCTCAGGGTGAACCCTCAGAACGTGTACCTGTGCGTCCTCCGTGTCCTCGGGATGCTGCTGCTTGCCGGCGGACTCGCTTGCGCCCAGACTGGGGTGATCGGCACCTACGCAGGCACGGGTTCGAGTGGACCTTTCGTCGACGGTGTCACTGCCACGAGCGCCACGCTATTCGGTCCAGCCGGGCTGGCAGTGGATTCGAACGGCAACCTCTATATCGCCGACACGAACAATTCGCGCATTCGCAAGGTAAGCGGCGGCATCATGACCACGGTCGTGGGCGGCGGCATGGGCGCCGACGGACTGCCTGCCTTGGAAGCTCAACTCTTTAATCCTTGCGACGTGAAGGTGGATTCCGCGGGCAACATATACATTTCCGAGTCCTGCGTAGTCGTTACAGGGAGTGTAGGCGGTCCAGTAGCGGTCATGAACCGGGTCCGGCGCGTGGACGCAGCCACCGGGATCATCAGAACGATAGCGGGCGGCCTCAACCCTGGATTTGGCGGCGACGGCGGGCCTCCCGGTAGCGCCTCGCAGTTAAATACTCCGGGCGGGCTGGCCATTGACGGATCGGGCAGCGTCTATATCGCGGACTCAGGCAACAACCGCGTCCGCCGTATTGATGGGGCCACGGGAATAATTTCGACCGTGGCAGGCAATGGCGTGGCCGCATTTTCCGGCGACGGAGGACCGGCTACCAGCGCGAGCCTTAACTATCCGTCCGCGGTGGCCGTGGATTCGGCAGGTACGCTTTACATTGCAGACGGGAGCAACGGCCGCATTCGCCGCGTTGACGCCGCGACTGGGATCATCACAACTCTGGCGGGCGCCGGTGGCGCCTCCTACAACGGGGATGGGATTGCGGCCACGTCCGCGAACCTGGGCTTTCCCTATGCCTTGCAGGTGAATGGCGCCGGAAATCTGCTTCTCGCCGACGTGTTGGACGATCGTGTACGCCTGGTCGACACATCTACGGGACTGATCTGGACGATTGCGGGCAATGGCCCCGTTCCGCCTTTTTGTTGTGGGGGCGGCGATGGCGGCCCGGCGACGCGAGCGTGGCTCAACGTGCCGTCCGGCGTTGCTCTCTCGCCAATGGGGCCGCTGTTCATTGCGGAACACGCGGGCCAGCGCATCCGCCAAGTGGCATTATCGCTTGTCAGCACCGCCGTGAACGTAACGCCGAGCGGCGCCAATGTGCCCACCGGAAGTCCGCTGACCTTGACGGCGGCCTTATCGGTGATGACTGGCTCGCCGGCGAATGTAACCGGAAGCGTAGTGTTCCTCGATGCCGCGGGAAGTCTTCTTGGCAACGCACCCGTGGTGAATGGATCGGCGTCCTTTACAACGTCGTCTTTGCAACGGGGTACTCACAGCCTCAGTGTGCAGTATTTTGGCGATTCGATATTCGGCCCCAGTATCTCCGCGCCGGTAAGCGTGACGATCGCAGACCCGCAGAGTTCGGTCGCGCTCGTGGCGAATCCGAGCCCGGCGGCCGCCGGTCAACCGGTCACGCTGACTGCAACTGTTACGCCCTCTTCGGCCACGGGCACGGTGATTTTCTTCAATGGAACGACGTCCCTCGGAATGGTCAATATCAGCAATGGCGCGGCGACGCTGACCGGAGTTACCTTCAGCGCCGGAAGTTATTCTTTGACGGCGCAATACACCGGCAATATCAACCTTCCTTCGTCCACCTCACCGGCAATCACTCTGAACGTGAAAGCGGTCGCCTCCGTAGTCCTGACGTCGAGCGTGAATCCATCAACGCCCGGTCAAGCGGTGACATTCACCGCGGCAGTGAACCCATCCACGGCAGGGGGAAGTGTCCAGCTTTTGGATAACGGGACGGTGATCGCCTCGTCTTTCTTCAACGCTGTTTCAGCGATCTTTTCGATCTCGACGCTGACGTCGGGAACCCACTCGCTCACCGCCTCCTATAGCGGCGATGCCAACGATACATCCGCGACCTCCGCGGCGCTTACTCAAACAGTTCTCGGTTCCTCTTCGGTGGTGGTGACATCTTCGCAGAATCCCTCGCCCGTAGGCGGCCCAATAACGTTCACAGCAACGGTGACACCCGCCAACGCAACAGGTACCGTTCAGTTCTTGGATGGGACCACGGTCTTGGGCACAGGCACGGTTGCAGGCGCGTCGGCCTCGTTCACCACTTCGACGCTGGCCCAGGGGACGCATTACTCCATCACCGCGGTATACAGCGGCGATGCAAACAACGTAGGGTCCACTTCCCCGTCCCTGATACAGACCGTGAAGCCGACGGCGACGGTGACGCTGGCCTCCAGCCTGAATCCGTCGACGGTGGGCCAGACGGTAACTTTCACCGCGAATGTAAACCCGTCGGCCACGGGAAGCGTGCAATTCCTGGACGGCGCCGCAGTGCTCGCAACCGTACCGATCAGTTCGGGCGCCGCCGCTTTCTCGACCTTCGCTCTGACGGTAGGGGCGCACTCGATCTCCGCCAACTACAGCGGCGACACGAACTACTTTGGCACGCAGTCGGCGGCGTTGACCGAAACTGTAAATCTGGTGGTGACCACCACTACGCTGGCCGCGACGCCGAACCCCGCGTTCGTCGGAGGCGCAGTGTCGTTGCTGGCCACGGTGACTCCAGCCACTGCCACTGGCACAGTGCAGTTTCTCGATGGAACGACGGTGTTGGGAACAGGCACTCTGTCGAACGGCTCGGCCTCGTTCGCGACCTCCGCATTAACACAAGGGGCGCACTCCATCACGGCCGTTTATGGCGGCGATGCCTCCAACGCCGGCTCAACCTCCGCTGCGATTTCACAGGCCATGAAGTTGTCTGCCGGAATGACCACGGGGCTCAACCCCAGCCCCGGCGTGACGGGCCAGAACGTGACCATCACAGCCAACGTCGTTGCCGCGGCCACCGGCACGGTGACGTTCTCCGATGGCAACACCGTGCTGGCCACGGTGGCCGTGGCCTCCGGCAGCGCGTCTTACTCCACCACCACGCTGACCCAAGGCGCGCACACGCTGGGTGTCAGCTATAGCGGCGATGCCACGTACATGAGCCAGTCGACTACGTTCCCGGAGACGATCCTGGGGTTAACTTCGATTGTGGTGGCATCGAACGCGAATCCCGCCGCGCCCGGACAGAACGTAACATTCACCGCGACCGTGACGCCCGCAACCGCGACCGGAAACGTGCAGTTCTACGATGGGCAGAACTCACTCGTCATCTTTGCGTTGAGCGGCGGCACGGCCAGTTACTCGACCTCCGCGCTGACTCCGGGAAACCACTCCATCACAGCGAACTATCTGGGCAGCTCCGATTACGCCCCAAGTTTCTCGAATACGCTTGCGCAGGGAATCAAGACAAATACGTCGGTGGCATTGACCTCAACGCCTAATCCTGAGCGTGTCGGAGGCGTCGTGACGTTCTCAATCACGGTGACGCCAGCCACGGCTACCGGCACGGTGAAGCTCTTCGACGGAACCACGTTAATAGGGGAAAACTATCTTACCAACGGCTTGACATCGGTCGGCGCCATTTTTACGCAGGGCACGCACCCCATCACCGCGATTTACGGTGGTGATGCCTTCAACGCCGCTTCAACCTCCGCGATTCTTTCCCAGTCCATTAAATTGGTGGGCGGATTGGTTGATGTCATCGTGACCCCGAATCCGCCAGTAGCGGGCCAGACGGCTACCATCAAGGCGATCATGAATGCCGCGGCCACGGGCACCGTAACCTGCTCGGACGGAAACACCGTTCTCGCCACCGTGCCGGTAGTGTCGGGCGTCGCGCCCTGTCCCGCCATTCTGAGCGCCGGCACACACACGCTGAACGTCAGTTATAGCGGCGATGCGAACTATATGAGCGCGAGTACGTCGTTCCCACAAAACGTGGCAGCGGCTACGTCGATCGTGCTGACATCGAACGCAAATCCCGCCGCGTACGGCCAGAGCGTCACATTCACCGCCACCGTGACTCCGGCGACGGCGACCGGAAATGTGCAGTTCTACGATGGGCAGAACTCCCTGATCCTCGCGTTGAACGGCGGCACGGCCAGCTACTCGACCTCCATCCTGACTCCGGGGACCCACTCCGTCACCGCCAATTATCTGGGCAACTTCGACTACGGCCCAAGTTTCTCGAATACGCTCGCTGAAGTTATTAAGACAAACACGTCCACCACGGTGGCCTCGACAGTAAATCCGTCAGTGGTGGGAAGCGCGGTAACGTTCAATGCGGCGGTGAGCCCGGCCACCGCTACCGGCGTCGTGCAATTCCTGGACGGGGCCACAGCGCTGGGTACAGCGACGCTGGCTAACGGATCGGCCTCGTTCACCACCTCTGCACTCACGCAGGGCGCGCACTCCATCACCGCCGTGTACGCCGGCGATGCGGCCAATAACGGCTCAAGTTCCCCGGTTCTTTCCCAGTCCGCCAAATCGTTTCCCGGATTGGGTATGAGTGTGACCCCGAATCCGATACTAGCCGGACAGACGGTTACGATCGGAGCGACTATGAACGCCGCGGCAACAGGTACAGTAACGTTCACCGATGGAAGCACGGCGCTAGCCACCGTGACGGTGGCATCAGGCAGTGCGTTCTATTCGACCTCATCGCTAGCCGCAGGTGTGCATACGCTCGGTATCAGCTATAGCGGCGACGCAAACTATATGAGCGGGGGTGACGCGATTGTACAAACGGTGCTAGCGGCTTCGTCGACCGGGCTGACATCGAACGTGAATCCCGCCTCGCCCGGCCAGAACGTCACCTTCACCGCGACCGTGACTCCGGCGGCCGCGACCGGAAACGTCCAGTTCTTCGATGGGCAGACACCCATAGGCGTCGCGGCGCTGAGCGGCGGCGCGGCCAGTTTCTCGACCTTCGCCCTGCCTACGGGGACCCACTCCATCACCGCCAATTATCTGGGCAACTCCAGCTACGCCCCAAGTTCCTCCAATCCGCTCGCTGAAGTCATCACCAGGATAAGTACGTCAGTGGGGCTACTCTCGTCGTGGAATCCGTCGCTGGCGGGAGGCGCGGTAACGTTCAGTGCAAGCGTCGCTCCGGGCGTGCCAACAGGTACGGTGCAGTTTCGCGATGGGGCAGTCGTATTGGGCACGGGCGCGCTCTCGAACGGATCGGCTTCGTTCACCACCTCCGCGCTGGCACAGGGCGCACACTCCATCACTGCCGTGTACACCGGCGATGCCGCCTTCAGCGGCTCCGCCTCCGCGCCGCTTTCCCAATCCGTCAAATTGAACCCCGGATTGGATGTCGCCCTGATCCCGAATCCGCCAATAGCCGGCCGTACGACCACGATCCGGGCGACCATGAATGCCGCGGCCACCGGCACCGTAACATTCTCGGACGGAAACACGGTGCTGGCCAACGTGGCGGTGGTGTCAGGCGTGGCCTCTTGTTCCACCGTTCTGAGCGCCGACGTGCACACGCTGAGCATCAGCTATTTCGGCGATGCGACCTATATGAGCGCCGGGACGTCGTTCG
>DATDHK010000443.1:0-12959 GCA_036521635.1 Bryobacteraceae bacterium
TATTTTGCCCGTTGCTTTTCGCTATCAAATCGTCAAGAATTTTTCGGCGTTCCCGCAAGGCGTCGCCGCGCAGATCGCGGCCGTTCTTGTATAGACAATCGAAGACGGCGTATTGCAGGGCCGCGCTTTGGTTCTGCAGGAGCTGAAAACGCGAGACGTGGCGGCGATCGAAGACCAGCACTTCGCCATCGAACAGCAAAGTGCGGAAGGGCAACCTGGCTACCGCATCCGCGATGCTGGCGAAGGTTGCTGTGCGGTCCTTTGCATTGCGCGAGAACAACGTGACGCGCTTGCCCTCCTTGTAGGCGAGGATGCGATAGCCGTCGTATTTTTCTTCGTAGACCCAGCCGGGTTTGTCGAACGGTTCGCGCACCAGGGTGGCGAGCATGGGATGCACGCGAAACGGGATTCGGCCGCTCATGTGGCCGGCACAAGATCGCCCTTGGCCGCTTTGTCTACGTTTCCGTCGCTCGCGCGCGCGATGTCCACCAGGAGCCTTTTCGATGCTACGGAGCGCCGCCGTTTCGCTAGTACGTCGTCCGATGAAGCGAAACGGTCGCGGTGTTTGATTAGCAGCCAACTTGGGCGTTTCGAGCCGCCGAAGCCGGACTTGGTGCGAACCAACACCCATGATCCGCGGAGTTTCTTGCCTGCCAGGGTGAACTTCAGATTTCCTTCGCGAAGAGCGGCGTCGACATCGCGAACTTCGGGAGTCCAATTGCCGCGATCCCAGAGCATGACGGTGCCGCCGCCGTACTGGCCTTCGGGAATTATGCCTTCGAACCCGCCGTAGTCCACCGGATGATCTTCCACTTGCGTCGCCAGGCGCTTTACGGAAGGATCGAGCGACGGTCCCTTGGGCACAGCCCAGGACAAGAGCACGCCGCGCCACTCCAGGCGGAAATCGTAGTGCAGATGCGAGGCCTGATGTTTCTGAATGACGTAGAGCAAGTCGGATTTGGGTCGGGTCTTTGTGGAACCACTCGGCTCCGAAGTAACAGCGAAGTTACGTTTGTTTTTGTATTCGGTGAGAGTCGATTTCGTCATGGTTGCGATGGCCATTTCCATTGAGTGATCTCAGGCTGGTCGATGCCGTTTTCGTTTATGTAGCGGATGTTCTCCTCGATCTGTACTTTCAGCCAGCCCCTCACGTTTGACGCATCGGCCTGGAGTTTTGGAACACGATTAATGGCGTCTATGGCCAGGCTGAAACGGTCCGCCTGGTTGCGCATCAGCAAGCCGAGCGGAGTGTCGATGCTGCCCTTTTCGCGGTAGCCGTGCACGTGCATGTTGTCGTGATTGGTGCGGCGATAGGCGAGCCGGTGCACCAGCGTGGGGTAGCCGTGGAAGTTGAAAATCACCGGCTGGTGTTTCGTGAAGATAGCATCGAAGTCGGCATCCGAGAGACCGTGCGGATGCTCAGTCTGGGGGATGAGCTTGGCCAGATCGATGACATTGACGAAGCGCACTTTCAAGTCGGGAAGCTTTTCACGCAAGATCGAGGTGGCGGCCAGCGCCTCCATGGTGGCCACGTCGCCGGCGCAAGCCATCACTACGTCCGGGTCGCCGCCGCGATCGTTGCTGGCCCAATCCCAAATGCCGACTCCGGCCGAGCAGTGTTTCAGGGCGGCATCCATGCTTAGATATTGCAGATGAACTTGCTTGTCGGCGACGATTACGTTCACATAGTTGGTGCTGCGCAGGCAATGGTCGGCGACGCTTAGCAAGCAATTCGCGTCGGGCGGCAGGTAGATGCGAACAATTTCCGCGCTTTTGTTGGTGACAACATCCAGGAATCCGGGATCCTGATGAGTGAAGCCGTTGTGATCCTGCCGCCACACGGTTGAAGTCAGCAGCAGGTTGAGCGAAGGGACTGGCAGGCGCCAGGTGACGTTTGCTTTCGCCGACTCCAGCCATTTGGCGTGCTGGTTGACCATCGAATCGATCACGTGCGCGAAGGCTTCGTAGGTGGAAAAGAACGCGTGGCGGCCGGTGAGTACGTAGCCTTCCGCCCAGCCTTCCAGCGTGTGCTCGCTCAACAACTCCATCACGCGGCCGTCCGGCGCGAGCTCTCCGCCATCCCGATCCTCCGGCTTCGTCTCGGCCATCCATGTTTTCTTGCTGGCCTCGTAGATGGTCTCCAACTTGTTGGACGCCGTTTCATCCGGACCGAACACGCGAAAGTTGGTCATGTTCCGGCGCATGACGTCGCGCAGAAAATGGCCGAGAACGAAGGTCGGGCTTACTTCGCTGTTGCCCGGCTGCGGGATTTCAACTGCGTAACTCCGGAAATCCGGCAACTCGAGAGGCTTGCGCATCAACCCGCCATTGGCGTGCGGATTGGCGCTCATGCGCCGTGCGCCGCGCGGGGCCAGTTCTTTGAGTTCTGGAATGAGGCGGCCGCCGGCGTCGAATAATTCTTCCGGACGGTAGCTGCGCATCCACTGCTCGACCAGCCGCAGATGATCGGGATTTGTTTTCGCGTCGAGGATGGGCACTTGATGGGCACGCCAAAAGCCTTCCACTTTGTGGCCGTCGACTTCCTTGGGGCCGGTCCAACCTTTCGGAGTGCGAAGAATGATGAGCGGCCAGCGTGGACGTTGGGCGATGCCGGTGCGGCGGGCCTCTTCCTGGAATGCACGAATTTGCGTTATTGCTAGTTCGAGCGTGCCGGCCAGTTTCTGGTGCATGACCGGCGGGTCGTCGCCTTCGACAAAGAGCGGCTCCCAGCCATAGCCTGAAAACAGGTCGCGCAATTCCCGCTCGGGAATTCTCGCGAGGACGGTGGGATTGGCGATTTTGTACCCGTTGAGGTGCAGGATCGGGAGCACCGCGCCGTCGCGGATGGGATTCAAAAATTTATTCGAGTGCAGGGATGCCGCCAGAGGGCCGGTTTCCGATTCGCCGTCGCCCATCACCACGGTGACGATCAGGTCCGGGTTGTCGAAAGCCGCGCCGAATCCGTGCGACAGGCTGTAGCCGAGCTCGCCGCCTTCATGAATGGAGCCGGGCGTGTCCGGCGTGCAATGGCTGCCGATGCCGCCGGGAAAGGAAAACTGCTTGAAGAATTTCTGGAGGCCCGCTTCGGTTTCGCTTTTGTCGGGATAGACTTCCGAGTACGTTCCTTCCAGATAGCAGTTGGCCAGCGTGGCGGGCGCGCCGTGACCGGGGCCCGAGACGTAGATCATGTTGAGATCGTACTTTTTTATCAGGCGGTTCAGGTGGACCCACACGAGGCTCTGGCCGGGGTCGGAACCCCAATGTCCGAGGAGGCGATTCTTGATGTGGGCGGGCTGGAGAGGCTGCTTGAGTAGAGGGTTCGCGGTCAGGTAGAGCATGCCGACTGAGAGATAGTTGCCGGCTCGCCAGTATGCGTCTGTCTTGCGGAGTTCTTCGGAGGAGAGAGGTGGTGTCACATCTACCATTCTCCTCCGCTGCCCCACAAAAAAACTAAGGTTCGGTGGTGGAATGGCGGTCGTGATCGAGACTCGTCACGAATTCGAGGATGTCGTAATGCGGGACGGTTCGATCCGGAAAGAAGCTGTTCACCGCGTCCAACTCATCCTGATAGGTCTCGAACGCTGTGGCCAGCTTGAAGACCTCGGAGAGCTCGGTGCGGGCCGGATCGAGATTCAGCAGAACGCATTTGCCGCCCGCTTCGCGGAATTTTTCGGCGCAGAATTCCAGGGCGCCCAACCCGGTGGCATCGATTTCAGTTACGTCCTTGAGATTCAGGATGAGATTCCGGCGCCCTGCCTCCAACAGCGACACGAGGCGCTGGCGCAACGCCAAGTCCTCATCGCCTATGACCAAGGGGCCCTCCAGATCGAGGATTACTACTCCATCTCTTTCCCTTTGTTTCACCTCGAGCGAATTATCGAGCAGCTTGGGGAATGGGAGCGGAATCATATGACCTCATTCATTAGACGTATCGGCCAGCTTGCAGTTTCCGTCATGTATTCCTCTTAATTAAGTTGCGACGAAAAGATTCTCGGCGAACGCCCATTCGTGATCCACCCATTGAGCCGTACAGAGAAAATTCGTTTCGTCGGCGATATCGACCAGTTCCTCCAGGCAGTATTTGTGGCTGCTTTCCGTCCAGATTGTTTCGTCCTCGGCAAACGATACCGCAATTTCGGCGTCCGGAATGTTGACCACCTGGGACCGTTTTGATCGAAGATGCATTTCGATACTGCGCGCTTCGGAATTGAACCTTGCGATGTGTTCGAACTGGTCGAGATCGAAATCGGCGCCCAATTCGCGATTGATGCGCGCCAGCAGATTCAGGTTGAACGCGGCTGTGACGCCCAGCGGATCGTCATAAGCCCGCAGCAATTGCAGCATCGGTTTTTCAAGATCGGTTCCGAGCAGCAGGGAATCGCCCGGCAGCAGGATTCCGCGGACCTCTTGCAGAAACCGGATGCCGGCCGCGCGATCGAAATTGCCGATGGTGCTTCCCAGAAAAAGCACCAGAATGTGCTGGCCGGGTTTACGGCGCGCGGCCACTTCCAGCAATCCGTCCAGGTATTCCCGCTCGAATCCGACGATGCTCACCGCGTCGAGATCGCCGAGCTCGCGCTGGCACATGCTGAGCGCGGTGGCCGAGATTTCGATGGGGTAGTAAGAGGTCCGTTGGCGGCGGCAAAGCGCTTCCAGAATCCAGCGGGTTTTCTTGCCGCTGCCGCTGCCCATTTCCGCCACCAGCACCGGCGACGAAAGTTTGGAAACAATTTCGCGGGAATGTTTTCTGAGCAGACGCTCGTCGGCGCGGGTCACTCCGTATTCCGGGAGTGCGCAAATTACTTCGAAGAGAGCCGAGCCGACGGTGTCGTACAAATATTTCGATGGCAGCTCTTTTTGGCCGCGTTTCGTCAAGCCGGCGCGCACGTCCTGCGCGAATTCGGTTGCGATCCCGGCGGCGATTGTGTTTGTCAGCATGCTTCCGATTTGGGTTGCAAGTATTCGGCCATTCTTCCAGCGATTGCAATTACAGGCGGCAAGAGACGCCACGGGGCGGTAGGAAAGTGTAACTTGGTAGAACGTACACTGCGATGCGCCGGCTTCGTTCATGGCTGATTGGATTCCTGGCGGTCTTGAGTCTTGTCCTGGTCCTGTCTGGCCAGCGGGCCTTCCGCGAATATCCGGGCTGGGAATATTCCGATTTCCCGCTTCCCGAGGATTGGAAGGTCCCTGGGGAGTGGGCTTTTGCCCGTCTCATGTATCCTCCGATTGGCGGTGGAGGGGGTGGCTTTCGGCGCCGCCGCGCCAACGTCGACTGGCGTCAAGGCTACTCGAACTGGACGATTGATTATCCGCGTTCCGATCGCCACCTGACGGCGGCGGTGCGGAGATTGACGCGCATTCAAGCACGCTCGGTAGAGCAGCCCGTGAATCTCGACGACGGCAACGAAGTGTACAACTGGCCGTGGCTTTATGGAGTGGAGGTGGGGCACTGGGATCTTACGAACGAGCAAGCCGCCAAGCTGCGCGACTTCCTGCTGCGCGGCGGATTCTTCATGTGCGACGATTTTCACGGCACGCAGGAATGGGACGTGTTTGTCGCCAGCATGCAGCGCGTTTTTCCCGATCGGCCGATTGTGGAGATCGACAACAAGGATCCGATTTTCCATAGCATTTTCGATCTGGACGATCGTTATCAGGTGCCGGGCGCGCAATTCCTGCGGTCGGGGCGAACGTATGAGTTCGATGGCTTCGAGGCGCGCTGGCGTGGGATTTACGACGACAAGGGGCGGCTGATGGTGGCGATTTGCCACAACATGGATTTAGGCGATTCGTGGGAGCATGCCGACAATCCGCAGTATCCGGAGAAGTATTCGGCGCTGGGATTGCGGATTGGGGTGAACTATATTCTCTATGCGATGACGCATTGAGAACTCTTTTTTTCGGCCGCAGATAAACGCGGATTAACGCGGATAACAACGCGAATACGTTTGTTGGTTTTATCCGCGTTCATCTGCAGCCAAAAACGTCAGCTCTCTTTATTTTTCAAACGCCGTTCTAATTCGGCGACTTGTTCGCGGAGTTCTGGAAGGCGCGCTAGATTTGCTAGCTGCTCCAGGTGTTTCTTCAGCGGGCGCGCCGGCGTGCCCCATACTACCTGGTCCTTGCGGACGATCTTCGACGTTAGGATTCCGCATCCCGACCCCAGCACCGCGCCGGTTTCGATATGGGCCTTGTCGCCGATTCCCACTTGTCCGCCGATGACTGCATAGTCTTCCACCACCACTCCGCCTGACAGCCCGGTCTGCGCCGCGATCACGACGTGGCGGCCGATGCGGCAGTTGTGCGCGATGTGCACCATGTTGTCCAGCTTCGTGCCGTCGCCGATTTGAGTGACGCCCAGAGCGGCACGATCGACACAGGCGTTCGCGCCAATCTCGACGTCGTTGCCGATCTCCACGCGCCCGATCTGCGGGAACTTCTCGTAGTGATCGCCGGTGCGCACGAAGCCGAAGCCGTCGGCGCCCAAGACGCAACCGGAATGCAGCACCGCGCGGTCGCCGATGGTGACGTTACCGTAGATGGTGACGTTCGCGTGCAGGATGCAATCGGAACCGATCTCGACGCCCGATCCGATGGAGCTGCCCGCGCCAATGCTGGAGCGTGCGCCGATGTTAGTGCGCGCGCCGATTACAGCTAGCGGGCCGACGGCGGCGGAGGGGTCGATCGAAGCTGTGGAGTCGATAATCGCGCTGGCGTGAATGCCGGGGACGACGGCGGCGGGCGGAAAAAGCAGGCGCACTACCCGCGCGAATGCGCCGCGGGGATCGGTCGCGCGGATCAGTGTCCGGCCCTTGGGAAAGTCTTCTGTGACTAGGAGACAGCCCGCGCGCGATTCGGCGGCGCTCGCGGCTGCTTTCCGATTTCCGACGAACGCAATGTCGTTGGGGCCGGCCGATTCGAGCGGCGCGACACCCGTAATTTCCAGGTCGCCCTGGCCCTCCCAAGCTGCGTTCAATTGGCCGGCAATTTCCGCGACGCGCAACACCCCTGTATCATACAAACTTATGCCGATTGATCCTTCGGCCATCGTCGCCGCAACGGCCCGCGTGCATCCGAACGCGCAAATTTCGGCGCAGGCGGTGATCGGTGAATTCGTCATCGTCGAGGAGGACGTGAGCGTCGGACCATTTTGCCGGCTGGAGCCGTACGTCTATGTGAAACGTTGGACGACGCTGGGCGAGCGCAATGAAATCTCGGCCGGGACGGTGCTTGGAACCGATCCGCTGGACAAGGGTTTCACCGGCGAGCGAAGCTATTTGCGCATTGGCAGCGGCAATATCATTCGCGAGCACTACACGATTTCAAGGGGAACGCAGCCGGAGAGCGTTACTGAAATCGGCGACGGCAACTACATCATGACGTCCGGCCACATCGCGCACAATTGCAAGATTGGCAACAACTGTGTGATCGCCAGTTGCGCGCTGGTGGCCGGCCACGTGGAAATAGAGGACCAGGCGTTTATTTCCGGAGGCGTGGTGATTCACCAGCATTCGAAAATCGGAAGGCTGGCCATGATCGGGGGCAACTCGAGAGTCAACAGCGATGTGCCGCCCTTTTTTTTGTACTCGGATTTTAATGTTGCG
Source organism: Bryobacteraceae bacterium (assembly GCA_036521635.1). Taxonomy (GTDB): domain Bacteria; phylum Acidobacteriota; class Terriglobia; order Bryobacterales; family Bryobacteraceae; genus Palsa-89. Next base: position 7,608 of record DATDHK010000443.1, read on the forward strand.
GCGAAGGGTTTGAACCTGGTTGGGCTGCGCCGCGCCGGATTCAGCAAAGAGGAGATTGGTGCGCTGAAATTGGCTTATAAGATTCTCTATCGTTCCGGCCTGAAGCAGGAGGATGCACTGGCGCGCATCGAATCGGAGCCGACGACTGAGCACACGCGACACCTGGTGAAGTTCATCCGCAGCAGCAAACGCGGCATCTGCCGTCCATAAAAATGCCATCCACTGAGCTACCACGCAAATTAAGCCTGCTCGATTCTTTATCGATCGTTGTGGGCATCGTGATCGGCGGCGGGATTTTCCTGGTGCCCAATCTTGTCGCCGGAAATCTGACCACCTCCACTTCAATCCTCTCGGCTTGGATTTTCGCGGGCATCGTGTCCTTCTTCGGCGCCCTGGCTTGTGCCGAGCTTGGCGCCGCTTTTCCGGCCACCGGAGGGCAGTACGTTTTCCTGCGCGAGGCTTATGGTCCGCTGGGCGGATTTCTGTGCGGCTGGACGATGTTCGTGGTTGCGCGCACCGCGCAAGTGTCGTGGATGGCGGTGACGCTTTCGTCCTACGTGCCTCGATCTGTGGGGCTAAATCCGGTGACGTCTAAACTGCTCGGGGTGGTCGTCATATTGATATTCGCCGCGATAAACTACCGCGGAGTTTCAGGCGGCGCGTGGACGCAGAAGATTTTCACGCTTGCCAAAGTTGCCGGATTGTTGATCATTATCGGGGGCGCTCTGTTCTTTGCCGGAGGTGTACACACGCCGGCGCCGGCGGTCGCCGCGCCATTCTCGGTTACGCATTTCGGCTTGGCGCTGATTGCGTGCCTGCTGGCTTACGACGGATGGGTGCAGGTGAGCTTCGTTGCCGGTGAAATCAAGAATCCCAATCGCAACATTTTGCTGGCGCTGGCGCTGGGCGTCGGCGCATGCATTGCCATTTACATGCTGGCCAACGTGGCGTACATGCGCGTGCTCTCGATTCCGGAAATTGCCGCGAGCGCTCAGGTCGGCGCTTTGGCGGCGGAACGAGTTTTCGGACCAGTTGGGGGATCGCTGGTGGCGTTTATTATCCTGCTGTCCATTATCGGGACCATAAATGGATGCTTCCTCACCAGCCCGCGCATCTATTTCGCACAAGCGCGCGACGGGCTGTTTTTTGCAAAGTTCGGCGAGGTGCATCGGCGGTTCCAGACGCCGGCGTTCGCCATCGCCGCTCAGGCCGTTTGGTCCATCGTCTTGTTGATGATCGGAAATTATGAAACGCTGGCCGAATTCGCCATGTTTGCACTGTGGGTGTTTTACGGGCTGATGGTGCTGGGCGTAATTTTGCTGCGGTGGAGGCGGCCGGAGCTGCCGCGTCCTTACCGGATGTGGGGGTATCCGGTGACCCCGCTGTTGTTTCTGGCGGTGACGCTTTATTTCCTGGAGAACACTTTAATCGCGCGGCCTTGGCCGTCGTTGGCGGTGTTGGGGCTGATGGCTATTGGGGTAGCGGTTTATTTTTGGTGGCGGCGAAGGAATTAAGTTATCATAACCATCAAAAGTGTCTGTATTTATTTCCCACACCACCAAAGACGACCCAGTTGTCAAGAAAATCCAGCAGGCTTTACATAGCCTGGGGATTTACGCGTGGGTGGATTCGCAGGAACTGGTGGCCGGCAACAAGCTGGCGCCGGAAATTCAAAAGGCTATCGAGGATCACGAGCACTTCATTGCGGTTCTTAGTCCCAATACCATCAATTCCCCGTGGGTCAAAAAGGAAATCGAATACGCGCTCGGACTCAAAAAGGAAGTGACCCCCGTAATGCTGCCGGGTATCGAGCCAAGTGCGCTGGCATTCTGGTTCGGCTCGGAGCCAGTCGGTGTGAAGCTCGCCGACGGCCTAGGCGGCGTGAGCAACGCGCTACCCGACCTTCTGCCGGCTCTCGGCATAAATCTTCCGGCAGACAAGGTTGCCGCGATGCAGGCCGACCTCGCGCCTATCGCGGACTTGCTTTTAGAGCTCACGGAGCCCGCCATCGACACCTCGGCGGGCAAGCGCCGCGCAACCGCGAAAGCCAAGCTGATCTATCAACCCGCCGACAGCGGCCGTGCTGCCGAAAGCAGGCTATTCCTTTTCACCGCTCCTTTGGGACCCATCGAGTCCGGCGAGCTTGCCTGGTATCTGGAGCGCTACATCAACTGGCCGAGCGGTGTGTTCCAACAGCGCGCCCAGCAAGTGGAGCAAAAGCTTCCAGTCTGGGGCCGCGAGCTTTACGATGAGCTTCCTTCCGAAGCGTTGCAAGCTTGGGAAGCTGCTCCATCCGGCCAGGAGCGCCGCTTCACCATCAAAGTGTACAAGGACGTCTTCAACGCAACCGCCGAACGCCAAAAGGAAGCCGACGAAGCCGCCACCGAGCTGCTGGCGCTGCCCTGGGAGCTCATCCGTGACAAGCGCGGCTTTCTATTCCAAGGCGCGAATGCCGTTCGCGTGCGGCGCACTCTCCCCAGCCGCGACTCCCACGCGGCGGTCGCCACCAAGCCTCCGCTCAAGGTGCTGCTGGTCAGCCCTCGCCCCGAGGATGAATCGGCCAGATACATCGATCATCGCGCCAGCGCGCGGCCGCTGGTGGAAGCTCTCTCGAAGCTGGGCGAACTGGCGGAATTCAAGCTGCTCATGCCCCCAACCTTCGCGGCGCTCGAACAAGAGTTGAAGCACGATAAATACCACGTGGTCCACTTCGACGGCCACGGAGTCTACGACCGCAAGCACGGCTTGGGTGAGCTTTGCTTTGAAAACCCCGAGGATTCGGGATTGCTTGAGCAGCGGCGGAGCCATCTCGTTCCCGCCGACCAGATCGCGGCTGTGGTCCGTGACCATCGGGTTCCGCTGTTTTTCCTGGATGCATGCCAGACCGCCAAGGCCGTCGAAGATCCAAGCGCGTCGGTTGCGGGCAAGTTGCTCGAAAGCGGCGTGGCTTCCGTGGCGGCCATGAGCCACTCGGTTCTGGTAGAAACCACGCGCCGGTTCGTTTCCGAGTTTTATCCCGCGCTGTTGAGCGGCAAGCGCGTGGGTCAGGCCATGCTGGCCGGCCAGAGCGCGCTCCAGGCCAACCCGTTTCGCGGCAAGGTTTTTACAGGCGATTTGAATTTGCAGGACTGGTTTGTTCCGGTGCTTTTCCAGGAAGAACAGGACCTGCCGCTCATCCGCGAAGTGCCGGCTGCACAAGTGCAGGCGATCTTCGCCAGGCAGCAGAAGCTGGCGTTGGGCGATGTGCCTGTTGAGCCTGACTACGGATTCGTGGGCCGCAGCCGCGAACTGCTGAAAGCCGAGCGAGCGCTCGAGAGCCAGCGCTACGTTGTTTTGCAGGGCGAAGGCGGCGAAGGCAAGACGACGCTCGCTGCGGAACTGGCGCGCTGGCTGGTCTTGACGCAACGATTCCGCCGCGCCGCGTTCGTCAAGATGGACGAAGACGGCGACAGGCGCAAGACGCTTTTCGCTATTGGCGAGCAGCTTGTGCCGGACTATATCTCGCGAGCCGAGCGGAATCCGGACGAGGCCCTGAAGCTGATAGAACGGGCGCTGGAAGAGGATGCCACGGCGATCGTGTTCGACAATATGGAATCGGTTCTGCCGCCTGCCGCCGGCTCGCCAGCGGCGGGTGCGTTCGATCCGGATGTGCTGAAGGGAATCCTGGACCTGTGCGGAGCGCTTTCAAAATCGGGAGCGACGCGAATCATCTTCACCAGTCGCGAGCCGCTGCCGGAGCCTTTTGCCGGGAATGTGCAGCGAGTGGGACGGCTCGACCGGCCGGACGCAATCCGGTTGGTGGGGCGCGTGCTGGGTGAAGGCCAGCGGATGCCGCACACTGGCGATGCCGGTGAGAGTGAGGCGGAGATCGAAGCGCTGGTGGATGCCGTGGGTTGCCATGCGCGCAGCCTGGTGCTGCTGGCGGGCGAAGTGGCGGCGGAAGGTGTGCGGCACGCCACCGGGAATCTGCGCCGATTGATGGTGTCGCTCGAGAAGAAGCATCCGGGCGAGCGGGAACGATCGTTGCTGGCGAGTGTCGAGCTTTCGCTGCGCCGATTGCCGGAGGAGACGCGGCGAAGGATCCGTCCGCTGGGTGTGTTCCAGGGCGGCGGGAACATTGGTTCGATTGCCATGGTGCTTGGCCTGGACACCGATAAGGACGAAGAGGTTGCGCTCGCTCGAGAACTGACAAGAGTCGGATTGGCCGAGAACGCCGGGTTCGGTTATCTGCGCTTCGATCCAGCGCTGGCTCCCGCGCTACTGGGCGAGATGAGCGATGACGAACACAAGGCCGCCCGTGCGGCTTGGGCAGAGGCAATGGCCGACATGATGGATTTCTTGTACCGACAACAGTTCAAAGACGCTAATCTTGCCGCAAATCTCGCTCTGCGAGAGTTACCTAACGTTCTGGCCGCTTTGGACGCCCTTTGCGAGAGCGAGTTGCCGGAGCGCGTGATTGTCCTCGCGACTCACATGGAGCAGCTTGTTGCGCCTCTGGGCCGGGGGAAGGCGCTTGAGCGGGTCGTAGACATCCGGAATGAGGCGGCAAAGCATCTCAGCGCCTGGAGCCACGCGAGCTTTGAAGCGGCGCGGGCTGAGATTGAGCGCAGATTGGAACAGGGCCGCTACAACGAAGCCGTAGCGGGAGCGATGTCGCTGCTGGATCGGGCGAAAGGGGTTGGGCAAGGTGCATATGAGGGGGCAGATTACGACCTAGCGATAGCTCACATCCTCTTAGGACGGGCCTTGCAACTTGCCGGCTCCGCCCAAGCAGCCATTGCTCATCTCGACGAGGCGCGTCAGCGGTTCCAGGCGCTCAGAGAAGAGCAGATGGCAGGTGTGGCCTTATCCGACAAGAGTGATTGCCTCAGAGACGTGGGTCGATTCGATGAGGCCGCGAATGGTTATCAGGAAGCGATTGATCTGGCAAAAGAAGCGCGTGATCTCAGGTCTTTGAGTGCTAATAAGAACCAGCTTGCCACCGTGCGGATGCTCCAGAAAAAATATACGGAAGCTCTCGAACTCTACCGTGAGGTTAGGGACACTTTCATAAAGCTCGGCGAGCCGGCGGCCGTCGCTACCGCTTGGCATCAGACCGGGAGGACCTACGAGGCGGCTGGTCAGTATGAAGCAGCGGAGGAAGCCTATAAGGAATCGCTGAAGATCAAAGTTCAGATAAACAACCGTTCTGGAGAGGCTAACACTCTGATTCAACTGGGCAATTTGTCCCAAAGGATCAGTCGCCACGAAGACGCGGTGCAATTCTGGGCCAAGGCTGCCGAGGTATTCACGCAATTGGGAGACCTAAAACAAGAAGGCGTCACGCACCGTAACATCGCAATCGCTCTTATC
>DATDHK010000444.1:0-4302 GCA_036521635.1 Bryobacteraceae bacterium
CATGGCTTTGCGTGGCGTAGTCCGGGTCTTCCTTTTTGCGATGCAGCGGGTATTCGGCGACGCCCGAGCCCAGGCGTCCGCGTTTGTCGTCGAAGATGGACACTCGAACGCTGAGTGTTCCAAAATCGACTCCGGCTACGATGCTCATTCTTTCCTCCGCTTAATTGTAGCCCGTGTTTTTGCCACATCGTTATACAATGGACTTCGCCTCGAAAGGATGCAATAAATGAAAGCGCTATCATTTGCAACCGCTATACTACTCAGCTCCATCCATATGAGCGCGGCAACGAAAATGACCTCAACGGATTTTGGCGCAACGCCGGACGGCGCAACCGCCCGCATCTACACTCTGACCAACAAGAACGGTCTGGAAGCGCGAATTACAAACTACGGCGGCATTGTCGTTTCGCTGAAGACTCCGGACCGCAATGGCGCGATGGCGGACATCGTGCTCGGCTTCGATACTCTGGCCGGCTACATTGCCAGCCCAAGCCCCTACCTCGGCGCGTTGATCGGCCGCTACGGCAATCGCATCGGTCATGCACGTTTCACGCTCGATGGTGTGGAGTACAAACTCGCCGCCAACAATGGCGAAAACTCATTGCACGGCGGGACGCACGGATTCAACCAAAAGATCTGGACGCCGCGCGAATTGCCGGATGGAGGACTGGAGCTGACTTATTTGAGCAAGGACGGCGAAGAGGGCTATCCCGGAAATCTGAAAGCGGTGGTCGTCTATCGTTTGACTGACGCCAACGAATTGAAGATCGATTATTCGGCCACCACCGACAAGGACACAGTCCTGAATCTCACCAACCACTCGTATTTCAACTTGAAAGGGGAAGGTCAAGGCGACATTCTCGGCCATCTGGTTACGCTCAACGCAACCCGTTTCACACCCGTGGATGCGGGCTTGATTCCTACTGGCGATTTACGGCCGGTAAGCGGAACACCGTTCGATTTCACAAAAGCTACAGTGATCGGCGCTCGTATCGAACAGAATGACGATCAACTGAAACTTGGCAAAGGCTACGATCACAATTGGGTGCTGAATCATAGCGGCAACCTGCCGGCCGCGCGCGTTGTAGAGCCATCCAGCGGGCGAGTGCTGGAAGTATACACGACCGAGCCGGGCGTCCAGTTTTATACCGGGAATTTTCTGGATGGAACCATCAAAGGCAAGGGCGGAAAGGCCTACCAACGGCGCTATGGGTTCTGCCTGGAAACGCAGCATTTTCCCGACTCGCCCCACAAACCCGCGTTTCCTTCGACGGTCTTAAAACCCGGCCACCGGTTCCACAGCACGACGGTTTTCAAATTCTCGAAATCGTGATTACTTCGCCAGCTCATTCGCGGTTTTAAAGATCGGTTCGATGTCCACTGGAATGTCGTCCAGACTGCTCAAAGTCTTCTGCATGCCCGGCCGAATCGTGCCCAGTTCATCCAGCATTCGCTTCGCGCCCGCGTAATCGCCCTTCGCCTCGATGGTCAGGAGATCGTGATCCAGGTCGCGCACCGCGGATTTGATCTTGTCGAAGTTCACTTCGTAGCGCCCGTCGGGCCGCGCGACGAAACCGCCCTTGTCCGTCAAATAGTTCACCTGCATCGCCATCCCTTTACCGTGCGCGTCCTTCAGCCCAAAGCGCAGCGACCGGAAAGTGGACGCCAGAAATGTCGTATACATTTTGCGGGCGGCGCTAACGCCGCCTTCGATCAGTTTTTGGTCAAGCAAATGTTGGAGCATGAAGAGCCCGGTGACGTCGGCCTTGGCTTCTTCGATCGCGCTGTAGAGTTCCTTCAGTTCCTGGCGAGGAGTGGTCGCACGGCCCGCAATCGTAATTTGATGCGGACCGATTCCGTGGCTCAATTCATGCGCCAGAATGTGAGTGAAGAATGAATCGAAGCTGAGATCGGCCTGCGCCGCCGAAGCCAGCACGCGCTTCGAAATCGGCTCGAGTGTGCCGTGAAACTTGGCCTCCTGCACGTTCTTGAGCATGACCCGCTTGCTGCCCTTCTGCGACACCACGCGCTCGTCGTTCGGCAGGTTGTACGCCGCGGTCTGGACGCCATGCTCGCCATCGCCGGCTGAAAAAACTTCGTTCACCACGCGGATCGGCGCCTGGCTGCCCAGCTTTGGATTGCGATACTGCGGATCGATCGGCAGATTGTTCTCGACCTCCTGCAAATGGCCGCCGAAGGATTTCAGCTTCGCCGTTTCGGCATCGTCGCGCAGGTTGACATAGGCCTCGAACGCAGCCTTGTAGCCGAACACTTCGTCGGTATAAGTTTCGTACGGACCAATGGTGATGTCGATCGGCGCGTCCAGGTCCATCCACGCCAGGTCACTCTCGTAGTAATCGTTGGACAAGAACGCGGCGCCCCGCGACAAGAGAAATTTCTTGAGCGTCGCATTGCCGGTTAGTCCGGCTGCTTCCTCAAGCAATCGCGCGGCCTTGGCCAGATCGTTTTTATATTCGTCGCTGTATGGAACGGCCGTCAAATGCCTGCTCGCATCGCGCCGGATAACGGTGAAGAATCCCGCCGCCTTCTCGTGGCCCGGCCAGTTTTCAAATTCCGCGCGGGTCATGTCTTCCGGATAGAAATTCGCGCCGGGGAGTTTCTTCGGCGGCGCGCCGGGCAGAAAGGAAGCGTGCTCGTCAATGTCCGACCAGGGACCTTTGTTGATCCAGAAATAATGCAGGCGCGCCTTGCCCAACGGCGTGGAATCGCGCTTGAGCTTCGCGTACATCGCCCGATTCCCGCTCCAAAGTTGATTCAGAAATATGTCGTCGAGCACACGTGAGGCTTCAATGAGCTTCACCAGCGCCTGGCGATCGCCGGGCGAAAGCTTCGATGTATCGGCGCGCAATTCGGTCGGCGCGAACCGCGCGGTCATTTTCTTGAGTTGCGCAAGATCGGGTATTTCGGCGGCGGTAAGTGCGAGCATAGGGAGACAAAGAGCAAGTCGTTTCATTCTTAAATCCATCATAATGGGGTCAGATGGTGATTGGTGATCCGTGGCTAGTGTGGCCACTACCGGCCACTAACCACCATCCACTTCAGTAAATGTTTCGGCTAGCTATTCAAGACGGCGTCTATCTGACTCTAATGGAGGACCGGCATGCCGATGTCATCTTCCACGCGGTGGAGCGCGATCGCGCATATCTGCGCGAATGGCTGCCCTGGGTGGATCAGTCGACCGGCGTCGGTGACGTTCTGAAATTCATCCGCCGAAGCCTGGAGCAATTTGCGAACAACGAAGGCTTGGCCGCCGGAATCTGGTGCGACGGCGAATTCGCGGGAACTGTCGGCACGCACAAAATCGATTGGTTGAACCGTAAAGTGGAGATCGGCTATTGGCTGGCTGCGAAGTTTCAGGGCCGGGGAATCGTCTCGTCCGCGTGCCGCGCGCTCACACATCACGCTTTCAGCGAATGGAAACTGAATCGGGTGGAAATACATTGCGCCGTTGCCAACGAGAAGAGCTGCGCCATCGCGAAACGGCTCGGTTTTCAATTTGAGGCCATGCTGCGCGAAGGCCAGTTGCTAAACGGAAAGTATGTCGACATAAATGTCTACGCGATGCTGGCGAGCGACTGGCTGGCCGTCCAGCCCCTAAATCGGCAGCATGTCCAGCGCGCCCTGTAGCTCACTCCGAGTGTGCTGATCCCCGGTCCGCGTGGTAGTTTCAATTCCCTTCTCGTACATCTGCCGCGCTTCCTCAACCAGGCCAAGTTTCTCCAGCGCCTGACCGCCGTGAAAATACGCCGCCGCGTAATCCGGATTATTTTCCAGCAGCGCCCGGAATTCGGCGACGGACTGTTGAAGGTTGCCGCTGTTGGCGTATTCCATCGCCAGACCGTACCGCGCAAAAGTGTCGCGCGGGTTTTGCGCAACCATATTCATCAGGATTTCCATTCGATTCGTAGACATGTCTCTACGTGCTACTATACCGGGCGATGGCGTGCCCGTACTTTTATCCCATCGCCCGATTTGAGACGAGCACTTGGGCTATCCCGCCGCGGCTGCCTCTCGGCGATCCGTATTCGGGCGAATGCCGGGCCGGCGATGCCGCCTTCCAACCTGAAGAAACACGCGTACGGGAGACCTGCAATCCCGGCTATGGCGCCGGCGCTTGTGAGCGTTTTCCCAAATCCGCCGATGCCGACGCCGTCCGCTTTCAGGTGTCCGAAGATCGAGGCGAATTGATCCGCATTCAATACGTTTTCGAAAAGGATTGCTGGCCGCGCGCGCACGGCGTGCTGGAATACTCAGGCGCGGCGCACGACGTTTCGGGCGAAT
>DATDHK010000445.1:0-15684 GCA_036521635.1 Bryobacteraceae bacterium
GTCTACGCGCTGGCGGGCGACGGTTGCATGATGGAAGGCGTCAGCGGCGAGGCGGCGTCGCTGGCCGGTCACCTGAAGCTTTCCAATCTGTGCTGGATCTACGACAACAACCACATCTCCATTGAAGGCAACACCGCCTTGTCGTACAGCGACGACGTGGCGACGCGTTTCATCGGCTATGGCTGGAACGTGACGCGCGTGGGCGACGCCAACGATCAGGAAATGCTGAAGCGCGCGTTCAAAGTTTTTCAGGACACCAAGGACCGGCCGACGCTCATCATCGTCGACAGCCACATTGCTTACGGCGCGCCGCACAAGCAGGACACGAGCGCCGCGCACGGCGAGCCGCTGGGCGAGGAAGAGATCCGGCTCACGAAGCGCGTTTATGGATGGCCGGAAGATGCGAAGTTTCTCGTGCCCGAAGGCGTGTACCAGCGTTTTCAGGAATTGATGGGGCAGCGCAGCCATGGCCAGCGCGATGCCTGGATGGCGAAGTTCGGCGAGTACAGCCGCGAATATCCGGAGCTGGCTGACCATCTTTATAAAATGCAGAAGCGGCAACTGCCCGACGGCTGGGATACTGATATTCCAAATTTTCCCGCCGACGAAAAAGGAATGGGTGGGCGCGATTCGTCCAGCAAGGTACAAAACGCGATCGCCAAGCGCATCCCGTGGCTCATTGGGGGGTCGGCCGACCTGGCGCCGTCCACCAAGACGCGTTTGACGTTCGACGGCGCGGGGGATTTTAGCGCGACGGATTACGCAGGCAGAAATTTCCACTTCGGCATTCGCGAGCACGCCATGGGATCGATCCTGAATGGCATGTCGCTGTCGAAAGCGCGGGTGTACGGTTCGGGCTTCCTGATTTTCAGCGACTACATGCGTGCTCCCATTCGGCTGAGCGCGCTGATGGAAATTCCGGTCATCTACATTTTCACCCACGATTCCATCGGGGTCGGCGAGGATGGTCCAACGCATCAGCCCGTGGAGCAATTGATATCGCTGCGCGCCATTCCAGGTTTGATTGTCCTGCGCCCGGGCGACGCCAACGAAGTGGCCGAGGCGTGGCGCACCATCATGCAGTTCCGGCACGAGCCGGTCTGCCTGATTCTCTCGCGGCAGAACATGCCGACGTTGGATCGCACCAAGTACGCGCCTGCTTCGGGCGTGTCGAAAGGCGCGTACATTTTGGCCGACGCGAAAGAAGGCGACCCGGATGTGATCCTGCTGGGAACGGGCAGCGAGGTCGGGCTGTGCGCGGCCGCGTACGAGCAATTAACCAAGGAAGGAATAAAAGCGCGAGTAGTCAGCATTCCTTCGTGGGAGCTGTTCGACCATCAGAGCAAAGAATACCGGGACCGCGTGCTGCCCCCGGGCGTGAAAGCGCGGGTTTCGGTGGAACAGGCCTCCACCTTTGGCTGGGAACGGTACGCCAGCCGGAGCATCGGCATGCTGACGTTTGGAGCGTCGGCGCCATTGAAGGAATTGCAGAAAAAATTCGGGTTCACGCCGGATGCCGTAGTGGCAGCGGCCAAGGAAGAGATAGCGAAAGCGCAAGCATGACGAAATATTGTTTTGTTAACCTGCCGCCGATTGTAAATCGGCCTTTTGTCAAATCAGGAATTATTAAATGCCGATTTTCAATCGGCGGCAGGTTACCAACCTGCCCTACAAAAGTATTATGAGAACCGCTATTGGCTCCGACCACGCCGGCTTTGAGCTCAAAACATCGCTCGCAATACTTCTGGGCAGCCTCGGCGACGACGTGTTGGACGTCGGAACAACCAGCACCGACCCGGTCGATTATCCCGATTTCGCGGAAGCCGTCGGCAAAGCGGTTCTCGATGGCCGGGCCGACCGCGGCGTGCTGATTTGCGGGAGCGGAATCGGCGCTTCCGTGGCCGCCAACAAAATGAGGGGCATTCGAGCCGGTCTCTGTCACGATACTTATTCCGCTCACCAGGGGGTGGAACACGACGACATGAATGTTCTGGTGCTAGGTGCGCGTGTGATTGGGCCTGCCATGGCCGAAGAGCTCGTTCGCGCCTTCGCTGGAGCAAAATTCACTAACGAAGAACGGCATCTGCGGCGCCTGAATAAGGTGAAGGCCATCGAGGCCCGCGGCAACTGAGCCACAGAGAATCAATCGAGCATTACGAGAGGAAACAATCATGAGTGTCGGCACGGCAGCCCCTTTGAAAACTACCAACCCGTTACAGGAACTTAGTAAGTACGGCCAGTCCGCTTGGCTGGATTATATTCGGCGCAGCTTGCTCACCAGCGGTGAGCTGAAGCGCCTGATCGAACAGGACGGACTGGGCGGCGTCACTTCCAATCCCGCGATTTTCGAGAAAGCAATCACGGGCAGCACGGATTACGCCGATGCCCTGGTGGAGCTCCAAAAGCGCAAGGACCTGGATGCCATGGGCGTCTACGAAATTCTGGCGATCAAGGATATTCAGGACGCGGCCGACACGCTGCGCCCCGTGTACGATCGCACCAAGATGCGCGATGGCTACGTCAGTCTGGAAGTTTCGCCATTCCTCGCGAAGGACACGCAGGGCACCATCAAGGACGCGCGCCGTTTGTGGAAAGCTGTGAATCGGCCGAATCTGATGGTGAAGATTCCGGCGACACAAGAGTGCATCCCGTCGATTCAGCAGTGCATCAGCGAAGGCATCAACATCAACGTGACGCTGCTTTTCGCAATGGAGATGTATGAGAAGGTGGCGGCTGCCTATATTGCCGGATTGCAGACCTATGCGGCGTCGGGTGGCGACGTCAGCCACGTGGCAAGTGTGGCGAGCTTCTTCATCAGCCGCATCGACAGCATGGTGGACGCATTGGCCAAGGCCAAACTCAAAACGTCGACCGATCCGCAAGAGCAGGCGCTTCTCCGCAGCCTGATGGGAAAAGTCGCGATCGCGAACGCCAAGATCACCTACCAACGTTACAAAGAAATTTATTCCGGAGCAGACTGGAAGGCGTTGGCGGCGAAGAATGCGCAGACGCAGCGGTTGTTGTGGGCCAGCACCAGCACGAAAGATCCCAGCTATCCCGACGTGCTCTACGTCAACGAATTGATCGGCCCCGACACCGTCAACACAATTCCGCCCGCCACTTTCGATGCGTTCCGCGATCACGGGAAACCGAGTGCGAGCCTCGAAGCTGACCTCGACGCCGCCCACGACACTATGGACACGCTGGAAAAGGTCGGTATTTCGATGAAGCAGGTCACCGACGATCTGGTGACGCAAGCCGTGAAACTCTTCGCCGAGCCGTTCGACAAGTTGCTGAACACCGTCGACGCCAAGTGCAAGTTTGTTTCGCAAGCGGAAGTGGACCCGCAAACGTACAGCCTGCCGGAGCCAATCGAGAAGGGGCTTCAGGAGGCCATTGAGGATTGGAAAATGGCCGGCAAAGTCCGGCGGCTTTGGGCGCGCGACGCATCTCTATGGACTGGCAGCGACGAAGGCAACTGGCTGGGGTGGCTGGGTGTCACCGAGGACCAGTTGGCGCACAAGCAGCATCTCGAGGACGTGGCAGCCGACATAAAAGCGGGCGGGTTTAAGCACGCGCTGCTGCTGGGTATGGGCGGTTCCAGTTTGTGTCCAGAAGTTCTGCGAATGACTTTCGGCAAGATCGACGGCTTCCCGGAACTCTTCGTCTTGGATTCCACGGATCCCGCGCAAGTGAAGACTTTCGAGCAAAAGGTCGATATCGCGAATACAATTTTTATCGTCTCGAGCAAATCGGGATCGACACTCGAGCCGAATATCTTCAAGCAATATTTCTTCGAGCGCGTGAAGCAGGTAGTCGGCGCGGATAAGGCTGGCAGCCGCTTTATCGCCGTCACCGACCCCGGTTCAAAATTCGAACAAGTAGCGCAGGCGGACGGATTCCGGCACATCTTCCACGGCGTGTCGAGCATCGGCGGACGCTACTCGGCGCTCTCGGATTTCGGCATGGTTCCGGCAGCGGTGATGGGCATTGATGCTCCCAAGTTCTTGGATCGCGCCGACGTGATGGCCATCGCCTGCTCTTCCTGTTTGCCGGTAGACAAAAATCCTGGAGTGCAGCTCGGGTTGATACTCGGCGTAGCCGCCAAGAATGGCCGCGACAAAGTCACGCTGATTACATCGCCGAGGATTTCCGATTTCGGGGCTTGGCTGGAACAGTTGATGGCCGAATCCACCGGTAAGGATGGAAAGGGTCTGATTCCCGTAGATCGCGAGGCGCTTGGCGCCGTCGAAACATATGGCAACGATCGTGTGTTCGCTTACATCCGGCTCGAAGGCGGAGCCGATCCCGCGCAGGATGCCGCGGCGGATGCGCTCGCCAAGGCCGGACATCCAGTGGTGCGGATCGCGCTCAAGGAGATCTACAATCTGGGCCAGGAAATGTTCCGCTGGGAAATCGCCACCGCAGTCGCAGGCTCGGTGATTGGCATCAACGCGTTCAATCAGCCGGACGTGGAAGCCAGCAAGATTGCGACGCGCAAGCTCACTACGGAATACGAAAAGAACGGATCGCTGCCCGCGGAATCGCCGATCCTTTCCGAGAGCGGAATCCAGTTGTTCACCGACGAAAAGAATGCTGCCGCGCTGGCATCGGCAGCCGGCCCGGACAAGACGCTGGTTGGTTATCTGCGCGCGCATTTGAATCGTTTGAAGGCGGGCGACTACCTGGGGCTGCTGGCCTACGTCCAGATGAACGAAGCGCATGAAGCCACTCTGCAAAGCATGCGCACCGCGGTCCGCAAGAAGAAGAAGGTGGCGACCTGTCTTGGATTCGGCCCGCGCTTTTTGCACTCCACCGGACAAGCCTACAAGGGCGGCCCGAACTCCGGCGTGTTCCTGCAAGTCACGTGCGACGACAAAGCGGACCTCGCGGCGCCCGGCCAGAAATATACTTTTGGCGTGGTGAAGGCAGCGCAAGCCCGTGGCGATTTCACGGTGCTGGCGGAGCGTGGCCGGCGCGCGCTGCGCATTCATTTGCAGGACGTCGAGAGCGGTTTGACGGCCCTGCACTCCGCGATTGAGAAGGCGTTATCGTAGTTGGGTACATGTTGCGGGCACTATTAAAGGAGAAACTATGCAGCTTGGGATGATCGGTCTGGGAAGAATGGGCGCAAACATGGTGCGCCGTTTGATGAGAGGCGGGCACCAGTGCGTAGTGTTCGACTTGAATCCGGAAAACGTGAAAGGTCTCGTTGCGGAAGGCGCTGTGGGCGCGAGTTCCATGGAGGATTTCGCGCAGAAACTCAGCAAGCCTCGCGCGGCGTGGGTGATGGTTCCCGCCGGCGGCGCGACCGAGAGCACCGTGATGAAACTCGCTGGCCTGATGGAAGCGGGCGACACCATCATCGACGGTGGAAACTCCTATTTCAAGGATGACATCCGCCGCGCCCACCTTCTGAAAGACAAAGGCATTCACTACGTGGACGTCGGCACCAGCGGCGGAGTCTGGGGCATTGAGCGCGGTTATTGCATGATGCTGGGCGGCTCGAAAGAATCGGCCGATCGTCTCGACCCGATTTTCAAAACGCTGGCGCCGGGAAAGGGCGACGTTGCCCCGTCACCCGGACGCGAAAATAAGAAGAGCACCGCGGAGAACGGCTATCTCTATTGCGGCGGTTCAGGCGCCGGGCACTTCGTCAAGATGGTGCACAACGGCATCGAATATGGCCTGATGCAGGCCTACGCGGAAGGGTTCGATATCATGCGGAACGCCAATTCGCAGGAGGTGCCGGACGATCACCGCTTCACCTTCGATCTACCGGACATCGCCGAGCTTTGGCGCCGCGGCAGCGTGGTGGGATCGTGGCTGCTTGACCTAACCGCCATGGCGCTTACTGAAGATCCAGAGTTGAAGCGGTTCACCGGAACGGTTCAGGATTCGGGCGAGGGACGTTGGACCATCATGGCCGCCATTGAAGAAGCGGTTCCGTGCGATGTGCTCTCGGCCTCGTTGTATACGCGCTTCCGTTCACGCCAGGATCACACGTTCGCGGAAAAACTATTGTCCGGCATGCGCAACAAATTCGGCGGGCACGTGGAGCGCGCGGCCGGCGGCTAGATAGTTGTGCCGCGCGGCAGTCTCTGAAATCCAGAAAGGCGAAAATGCAGCTCGCAGATGGAAGTGCAGCAACAGGAAACGGCGCCGGTAACGCGGGGCGTCCAGGCGACCCGTGCGCGATGGTGATCTTCGGCGCGTCCGGCGATCTCACCAAGCGCAAGCTCATCCCGGCGCTTTACAACCTGGCGAAGGACAACCTGCTCTCCAAGGACTTCGCGCTGGTCGGTGTGGCCCGGAACGAAATGAACACGGACGAATTCCGGGACATGATTAACAAGGAAATTGGCGACTTCGCCACCACCAAGCTGGATCCGCAGCAATGGGAATGGCTCTCGAAGCGTATTTACTATATCTCCGGCGACTTCGGCGATCCGGTGGTTTATCAGAACTTGAGTAATCTCCTGGCGACCCTGGACAAAGACCACAATACGCGCGGCAACTACTTTTTTTATCTCGCCACTTCGCCCTCGTTCTTTTCACCGGTCATCAAGCAGTTGGGCGCGGCCGGTTTGGTGAAGGAAGACAACGGATGGCGCCGGGTAATTATTGAAAAACCATTTGGGCGCGATTATGATTCGGCGAAAAAACTGAATAAAGAGATCCGCCAAGTGCTGGACGAAAAACAGATCTACCGCATAGACCATTACCTGGGCAAGGAAACCGTTCAGAATATTTTGGTCTTCCGCTTTGCGAATGGAATTTTCGAGCCGATCTGGAACCGCCGCTATATCGACCATATTCAGATCACGGTTTCGGAAACCGTGGGCGTGGAGCAGCGCGGAATGTACTACGACACCGCCGGAACGCTGCGCGACATGGTTCCGAATCATATCTTCCAGCTCATCTCGCTGACCGCCATGGAGCCGCCCGTTTCTTTCGACGCCGACGTGGTGCGCGATGAGCAAGCCAAGATCCTGCGCGCCCTGACGCCCATGAACGACGAAGAAGTGCTCACGCGCACCGTGCGCGGCCAGTATGGCGAAGGCGTCGTAAAAGGCCAGAAAGTTCAGGCGTATCGCTCCGAGCCGATGGTTGCGCCCGATTCGCGCACTGAAACTTTCGTCGCCATGAAGCTATTAATAGATAACTGGCGTTGGGCGGACGTGCCTTTCTATCTACGGACCGGAAAGGCGCTGCCCAAGCGGTCCACCGAGATCGCGATTCAATTCAAGCGCGCTCCATTCGTGTTGTTCCGCAAGACCGCGGTGGACCGGCTGGAACCCAATCGGCTGATTCTGCATCTTCAACCGGAGGAGGGAATTTCTCTGAGCTTCGGCGCAAAGATTCCGGGGCCGGTGGTGCAGATTGGCGGCGTAAACATGAACTTCAACTACACCGACTATTTCAACGCCACGCCGCAAACCGGTTACGAGCGCCTGCTGTACGATTGCATGCTCGGAGACGCTACGCTGTTCCAACGGTCGGACATGGTGGAAACCGCGTGGCACGTCGTCGCTCCGATTCAAGATGTTTGGGAAGCATTGCCGCCGCGCAGATTTCCGAATTACGCAGCCGGCACATGGGGTCCGCCCGAGGCCGATGAGCTGCTCACCAAGGATCACCGGCACTGGATTTTAGAATGATCCTGGCCGGCGACATTGGGGGCACCAACACGCGGCTCGCATTTTTCGAAGGCACGCCCGACAAGCTGAAGGCGAGCGTGATCGAAGTTTTCCCTAGCGGAGAGCATGACGGGCCGGCGGCAATCGCGAAGAAGTTTCTTGTCAAACACAACCAGAAAGTGGATGCCGCGTGCTTCGGAATCGCAGGAGCCGTGGTGGATGGGCGCGTGAAGACGCCGAATCTGCCATGGGAAGTGGATGCCCGCGAGATCGCGGCAGAGTTGGGTTTGAAGCAAGTTGAGTTGGTGAACGATCTTCTGGCCAACGCGCACGGCATCGCTTTGCTCGAGCCGTCGGACTTTGTTGTAATCAATTCGGGGTCGCCCAATGCGTCGGGGAATCGCGCGCTCATCTCCGCGGGGACGGGACTTGGAGAGGCTGGATTGCTTGCCGAAGAAAACGGGTACCGGCCGTTTCCATCCGAGGGCGGCCACTCCGATTTCGGTCCGCGCAATGAGCTGGAGATCGAGCTGTTGCGGTATTTGATGGGCCGTTTCGAACACGTGAGTTATGAACGCGTGTTGTCGGGTCCGGGACTTTACAACATCTATCAATTTCTTCGAGACACTGGCCGCGGCGAAGAGCCTGCCTCGCTCACCGATCAGCTCGCGCAGGGCGATCCCTCGGCAGCAATCGCGAAATCGGCACTCGATGGTACGGCGCAAATCTGCGTACAAGCGCTCGACATTTTCGTGTCGATCTATGGCGCCGAGGCCGGCAATCTCGCTCTGAAGCTGGTTGCCACTGGCGGAACGTTTGTAGGTGGAGGCATCGCGCCGAAAATTATCGGCAAGCTGCGGGGTTCTGCTTTCATGGACGCTTTCAAAACCAAGGGGCGGTTGTCCGGGTTATTGCAGGACATCCCAGTGCGCGTAATCACCAACGACAAGACCGCGCTACTGGGCGCGGGACGGGTTGCGGCACTCAGCGTGACTTGAGTGGATGTGGTTCTATCATTGAAGTAGCGGCATGAGCGACCTACCTTCAGCAATCTATCTTGAAGCCGAAATCGATGGGAAGATTTCAAAGTTTCCTCTCGCCAACGACCGGACATTCCGTATTGGACGAAGCGACAAAAATAACGTCGTGCTCGCCGACGATCTGGCGTCCCGGAATCACGCCATGTTGCAGCGGTCCGATGAGGGCAAGTTTTATATCACCGATTTGGGCAGCAGCAACGGCACATTCGTGAATGGCGGCCGCATCTCGACCCCTGTGATCTTGCGGCATAGCGACAAAATCAGGATCGGCACGCACGAGTTCACGTTCCATCAACAGTCCGCCGTGGAACCGCCGCCGGTAGAGCAGCCGGACGAATTGCAGTCCACCAACATTCTTTTCGCGCAATCGCTCATCACGGTGCTGGTTGTGGATATCCGCGATTTTACGGGCCTGGGGCGCCGGCTGGATGCGGCGAAACTTTCGTCGGTGACGGGCACGCTGTTCCGCGAGGGCGGCAAAGCGCTTCAGGAACGGGGGGCGTGGGCGCAGAAATACATCGGCGATGCGGTGATGGCCGTGTGGCTGCACAAGAAGCGCGCGCCAGAAACGCGAGAGCTGGCGGCTGTCTTCGAAGGGCTGTCGCGATTGATCGCAATCGCCGACGGCTTGCAGTCTCACTTCAGCCTGGATTCGCCGATACGGCTGGGCGCGGGAATCAATACCGGGTGGGCGTCCGTCGGCAATGTCGGCAGCATCGCTTCCTCCGACTACACGGCTCTCGGCGACGTGGTGAACAAAACGTTCCGTTTGGAATCGGCGACGAAAGACATTCCGTGCGATCTTGCGTTGGGTCAAGGGACCTACGAATTTCTGGCGGGATTGGCGGGAATCGAATCGCTTTTCAGCGCATGCACCGTGAAGTTGAAGGGCTACGACGAGCCCGCCACTGCTTACGCGGCGCACATCTCTTCGATTCCCTCTGTGCTGGAAGCGCTTAAACAGAGTCAGGCGATACATGGCTAGCTCCGGTCCGGAGCCGCCGGCCCGATGAATTCCTGGCGGATGAAATTGCGGTTCTGGGGAGTGCGCGGGTCGACGCCTACTCCACTGGCGCAGAATCTCGGATATGGCGGCAATACGTCGTGTCTCGAGATTCGTCTGTCCAACGACGATCTATTTATTTTTGACGCCGGCACTGGCATCCGCGACTTGGGCATGAGCCTGAACAAAAATCCCGCCGACGCAGCGCGCGACATCCATCTTTTCCTTACGCATTACCATTGGGATCACATCCAGGGCCTTCCTTTTTTCGGTTCGCTCTACGACCCGAATTGTTCAATCACTTTTTACGCGAGTTGCTACGCTTGCGGGCTGCGCGAATCCTTGGAAGGCCAGATGTCGACGCCGTATTTCCCGGTCGCGTTGGATTTTGCGGCATCTAAAAAGAACTACGTCATGCTTGGCGGCACGCCGATTACGCTGGGTGACTTGACCGTTGAACCGTTTCCGTTGAATCACCCGCAGGGGGCGGGCGGTTATCGAATCGAATCACACGGCGCCGTGATTGTCTATGCCACCGATCGAGAGCATGGGCACCAGAAACTCGATGCCGTGATGCGCGAATACGCGCAAGACGCCGACATTTTGATCCACGACGCGCAGTATACGGTTGAAGAATACCCTCGCTTCAAAGGCTATGGGCACAGCACGTGGGAAGAAGCTGTGAACGTGGCTCTGCAATGTCACGTCAAGCAGCTAATTCTGTTTCATCACGATCCTACTCACGACGATGAAGCGGTGTCGGCCATTGAGGGCCACGCCCAGTCGCGGTTTCCAAACACGGTTGGTGCTCGTGAAGGGCAAGTGATTTTTGTCTAGCGGTTAGAAGCTCAGCTTTATACTCAGTTGAATCTGCCGGGCGGTTTCGTTGAGCGGACTCACCGCCGGGAATCCGGATTGCCGGCCCTGTCGTCCGAACGTTGCGATTCCGAATCTCGGGTTTGCCGGGTCAGTGAACAGCGAATCTGGATTGCCAAGATTGGCGTGGTTCAACAGGTTGAATGCATCGGCCCGAAACGTCAGACTGCCCCCCTCACCGAGCCAGCGCAAACTAACGGACCGCGCAATCGACACATCCAGATTGTAGAAGCCAGGTCCGCGAAACGCATTGCGGCCGGCGTTGCCTAGAGTGCTCACCGCCGCCTCCGCAAAACCCGCCGGGTTCAACAACTGTTCACCGCCTGGCGCCGGTATCGGGCTCGAAAGCACTGTCTGGCGCGGATCCAAAATGTTTGGACGGTTGTTTAGAATTTGGCCCTGCCCATTTCTCGCCGTCGACGTACCGATCACCGTGAACGGAAATCCAGAACGGAACGCGGCGAGTTCCGAGACCATCCAATCGCGAAAAAGGAAGCCGGCCTTTGAACGTGTGAATGGCGCGGGCAGCTTCCAATAGGAAAAGATCACCAGATTGTGCCGTTGATCGAAATCGGAATTTCCGCGATCCGCCTGCGGATCGAATTGCCAGGAGAACGTCGCTCGTCCGTTCGAGTCGGCCGTGCTCTGAATGCTGGTGAAGTTCAAATTGAAAAAATCGCCGGTGAGCGCATCGCTCTGGTTGTCGATCATGTGGCTCCAGGTGTAGGAGCCTTGCACCATCCCCCGGCTGGCGCGATAGCGAACCACCGCGGTCAGCGCATTGTAATTCGAAACTCCCTGGGCGGCGCGATAGGCGATGTCGGGCAAGTTAGGATTGATACGGCCCGTAGTTAGCGTGAAATCGCGATTGACGATATCTGTTGTGATCAGCCGGCGGCCGTAAGTGCCCAGTCCATTTACCTCAAACGTCAGATCGTCGCCGGCACGGTGTTGCACTCCGGCAAAATAACTGTGCGCGTATCCGTTTTTCAGACCGGGATCCACCAGAGTAAGATCGGGAAAATTGCCGGTGAGCGATTGGCCCTGAAATCCGGACAGCACACTCGGAATCGGCGCAAGATAGTTAATCCGCCGCGACGGAAGAGTTAGCAGGGGCAGAATGAACGAATTGTTGCGAAGGTTCTCCCAAAGATTGTCGAAGGGCCGGTCAAAGAAAATTCCATAGCCGCCTCGCAGCAGCGTGCGGCCGTTTCCAAACAGATCGTACGAGGCGCCCACGCGGACGGCGAAGTCCTCTTTGTCCGTTCCAAAAAGTAACTGATCTCCCGGCCGGGTTGGTCTCGCCAAAGTCGCGCCCGCTATTTGTTGCGCCAGACTTGAACCGGCGCCAAGCTGCACTAGCGTGTCCTTAGCTGCGCCGGTGTTGCGTGGCCCGCCATAATATTCATAGCGGACGCCGTAATTCGCGGTAAGTCGCGAAGTAAGTTTGTAAGTGTCTTGCGCGAATATAAAATATTGCCGGTATTCGTAAGTCCGGTTGAAGTTCGGCGGTTGAACATTTGGCAGTGCCGTTCTGTCGATGGACGCCCGCAAAAAAGCCGGCTGATCCAGCGCGAAAAAGACAATGTTGCTGAATTGGTATTGGCCGTCTCTCGCCGCCGTCAAATAACCATCCGACGACCGCAGCAGCAAGCCCGCGCCCGTCGTAACAAGATGCTTGCCGTGCGTCCAAATTAAGTTGTCCACCAGATCCCAACTCTTATTCACATTCTTGTATTCATAAAATGCCGGACTTCCCGGCAGTGTGACGCCGTCGCCGCTGGTAAGAGTCGGAATCTCGGGATGGGGACGATTCCAATGCAGATTGTCAACGCTGTAACTCAGCCGTGCTTCATTAATAAGATTCGAATGCAAGGTGCGTATGTGACTTACTCCCAGTGCCCAAGTGTATTCATGCAGCGCGGAAACGAAATCTTTGTAAGGCGTCCAGATAAAGTCGGGCCGCGCCAGCCGGTTGATCAGCACGCGCGCCATCAGGCGGTCCTTGCCGCTGGGCGTGTTGTAATCCAGTCGCTCCACCGCGAGCTTCCGGTCCAGCGAAACCGGCGGCGTGAGCGTGACGGGCACGCTAAATTGATTGCTATTCGAGGTTACCGGCGCCGGGAACTGCGTGAGAAGCTGTCGGGCAAACGAGTCAGCCTGTGTGAAGGCGATAAAAAAAGGAGTTGGGAACAGGAACGTGAACGGGTCTTGCCGGCTGCGGCTGCGCAGGTAATCGAAAGCGCTCGAGAAGAACAGCCGGTTTTTTAAGATCGGCCCTTCCGCAATAAATCCCGGATTGGCTTGCTTGTCCGGTGTGCGTGGGCCGCCGCTCAAATTCTCCTGGAATCCGTTGGCGTTCAGAGCATCGTTCTTGATGTAGAAATAGCCGGCGCCGTGAAACCGGTCGCCGCCCGATCGCGTGATGGCGTTGGCCAGAAATCCCGAAGTTCTTCCATATTCAGCCGAAAAATTGTTGGTTGAAACGCGATATTCCTGAATCGCTTCCGGCGCTACCACGGTCAGCGGGCCAGTGATCAGATAGTTATTGTTCTCCACTCCATCGAGCAGATAATTCGACGCGGAAGGCCGCTGCCCATTGATTGACAGACCTAATCCCCGTCCGGTGGCCGCATCGGAAGTGACCCCGGGCTGCGTCACCAGCATGGTGTAAACGTCGCGGCCACTCAACGGAAGGTTGTTGATTTCGCCGGAATCGATTACCTCGGACACAGTGGATTCCAGCGCCGCCCGCCGTCCTTTCTGAGCTTCGAAAGATCCGGATTTACTGGGGTCCACGTCGGGTCCGAAAAAAGTGACGACGGTCTTTGCGCCGGGCAGAAAAACGCTCCGGTACTGGCCCGATTCCCACACATCGTTCAGGGGACGTAGCCGAAAATCCAGTTCGATTCTTGCAGCCACCGTCAATTCGAGCTCCTGCACTTCTTGCGATTGAAAGGACGGCTCGGTCACTCGTATTCGATAAAACCCCGGCGACAAAAGGGGCAGGTAATAATAGCCGGAGGCATCGCTCGCCGCGGCGCCCGCGAAGTTTCCCGTCGAACTCCAATACCCCACGTTCGCTCCCGAAATGGGTCTGCCGGTGACGGAGTTTACGAGCCTTCCAGAAATCAATCCTTGCGTTGTCTGGGCTAGCCCGGCCACCGCGCAAACCATAAAAACGAGGAGTGGACGGAGGGTGAAATGCATGGCCAATTGAGCGGCACTATGAAAGCAGCCGTAGTAAGATGCAGGTTAACATGAAGAAGAAACTGAGGCACTGGGCGCTGTGCGCTCTGATTGCGGCCGGAAGCACGATGGCCGCATGGTCGCTCAGTGAAATTCGCTTCTTCCAGATTCTCAATCTCAAGGCGTACGATTCCCATTTCGTCGTGCGCGGCGCCCAGCCCACGTCCAACATTGTGCTCCTAACCGCCGACCGGAAGGCCATGGATACCTTTCCAGAATTGATGCTCTTCTGGAACAAACATTATGCCGACGCCATTCGGGCGGCAGGTGAAGCCGGCGCGAGAGTGATTGGACTGGACCTTGCCTTCGGTATTCCCATTGATGAATGGAAACCCGACTACGATGAGATGCTCGCCGGCGCCATCAGTACATCCCCGGTTCCCGTGATTTGCGGTTACGTGACGGACATCAACTCCAACCAAGCGGCTCAGCGAGTGCCCATCAACATGATCGCGGGCGCTCTGGGATTAGCCGCATTTGTAAACATAACCGTCGACTCGGATGACTTTGTTCGCGATCAGGAATTGTTTGAAGGCGCTTCGTCCAATGCAAATGAGTCGCCTGCAGCGCATTCGCTCGCGTTGCGAGTGGTTGAGAAATATCTCGGCGCCGAAATGGAATTCAAGAACGGTCAGGCGACTCTTCAAGGCCAGCCAATTCCCGTTTCCGCGCAGCGAAAGATCGCCATCAACTACGCAGGTGGACCTAATACTTTCCCCAGCGTATCGCTGGCCGACTTTGAAGCTGCGGCAAAAGCGGGAAATCGTGAGCAACTTCGCAAATGGGTGAACGGCAAGATTGTGTTGATCGGCAGCGACGCAACGGCGGACCGTTTCAATACTCCGTTCTACACCGTGTTCGGCGACCAATGGCGAACCGCGGGCGTGGAGGTTCACGCCAACACTGTGCGCACGCTGCTGGATCGTCTCTACTTGAAACCCGTGCCTGAGTGGGGACGGACCCTGGCCTTGCTTCTCGCCACCATCGCCACAGTCTTAGTCGCCACCTCGCTCCGGGCGAGCCGCGCCTCCGCCTGGATGCTGATCCAGATTTCCGGGATCCTGATCAGCACACACCTGCTTTTTCGTTGGGGCCTGATTCTTTCGACTTCGGAGACGTTGCTCGCGACTTCAATCTGCCTGATGGCGTCGGTTATTTACCGGTTCGCGACCGCCGAAAAACGGGGCGATCTCTTCCACCGGGCGGTGTCGTTATTTGTCGGAAAGCAACTGGCCACTTCGCTCGAAGAGACGGAAGCCATCGCCTTGACAGGCAAGCGTCTCAACGTCACGATTCTATTTACCGACATCCGCGGCTTCACGGCTTTCACCGAGCAGGTCTGCGAGGAACAAGGGCCGGAAGCCGTGGTGAAAATGCTTAACGAATACATGGCGGCCATGGTTGCGATCATCGTGAAGTATCGCGGACACGTGAACAAATTTATCGGCGACGGCATCCTGGCTGTTTTTTCGGATGACGACGAAGGAGCCGTTCCCGGCGATCATGCGCTCCGCACGGTGCGTTGCGCAACTGAGATGGTGACGCTTCCCGGCCAGTTTCAAACCGGCTCCGGCATCCACACCGGCCTGGTGGTTGTTGGTAACGTGGGTTCAGCCGATAAAATGGAGTATACGGTGTTGGGCGATACGGTCAACCTGGCGTCACGGCTCGAAAGTTTGAACAAGGAGCACCATACGAAATTGCTGATGACGGGCGCCACGCAGTGCTTGCTTGGCAAAGCAATAGAGACCGTGCACCTGGGTGAAGTCCCGGTGCGCGGCAAAGCGCTGCCGATCCCGTTGTACACGGTTGCGTCATTGGTGGTGAAGGCCGCATGAATTTGTTTGTGGGGCAGGTTGATAACCTGCCGCCGATT
>DATDHK010000446.1:0-2163 GCA_036521635.1 Bryobacteraceae bacterium
GGCTGCAATCTCGCTGAACTCGGCCGGCTTCAACCTCGCTAGATCGGTGGGCCCGGCGCTCGGCGGCCTGGTCGTCGCCGCGGTCGGCGCAGGCGCTGCGTTCATGCTCAATGCGCTTTCGTTCGTCGGTGTGATGATCGTGCTGTACCTGTGGAAACGAGATCCGGAAAGCGCGCCGCAGTCCACTGAAAGCATCGGCGCCGCCATCTGGACCGGAATGCGCTACGTGCGTTTTGCGCGGCCCATGCACGCGGTGCTGCTTCGCTCCGGATCTTTTGTGATCGCGTCGAGCGCGCTGTGGGCCATTCTGCCTTTGGTCGCGAAAGACGAGCTGCACAGCGAAAGCAGCGGCTACGGTTTGCTGCTCGGTTGCCTTGGCTTGGGGTCGATTGTCGGCGCGCTGCTAAGCTCACGCATCCGCCAAATGTTTTCACCGGATGCGATCGTTACTTCGTCGGTCGTTCTGTTCGGACTGGTCAATATCGCGCTGGCATATCTGACGAACTTCACCGCCGTTGCATTGACGATGCTGGCCGGAGGCGTGGCCTGGATGTCGGTGAACTCCAATCTCAATACCTCCGCGCAAACTTCGCTGCCCGCATGGGTGCGCGCTCGAGCGCTAGGAGTCTACCTGCTTGTGTTTCAGGGCGCGATGGCGGTGGGCAGCGTGATTTGGGGCGAAGTGGCCGAGCGCTTCGGTCTGCGCACGACACTGTCAATCGCGGGCGTCACGCTACTGATCGCGGCGGCGGCCACAATGCGCCTTCGCCTTACCGGATCGCTTGAATTGGATACGTCGCCGTCAAATCACTGGCCGGAACCACCGCGGTTAGTCGAGCGGCATCCCGAAGATGGACCGGTATTGGTAACGGTGGAATATTCAATCGACCCCCAGCGCGGCGTCGAATTCGCCCGCGCCATGCAAGCCCTGCGCCGCATCCGCCGCCGCGACGGCGCCATTCGTTGGAGCCTCTACGAAGACGCCGCGATTCCCGGCCGCTACGTCGAAAATTTTGTAGTCGAGAGTTGGGCCGAGCATCTTCGCCAGCACGAGCGAACCACCGTATCGGATCGTGAAATGGAAATCAAAGTATGGGATTTCCACCAAGGTGACGGCCCGCCAAAAGTCACCCACTGGATCGCCCCCCGCCGGTAAAAGAAGCTGTGAAGAATGCCTCACAGTGTTAACCCAAATTTCAAACTGACGCTTCCACCGTTCCACCGTGGCGCGCCACTCGTGCGTACGGCGGCGAGATTCGTCTCGACGCTGGCTGGTAATTTACGCGCTTACAGTAGTGCAGATTTTACAGCAACGAAGACCCTGAAAGTAACCATATGTGGTCAACTGACTGCGTATGGTCAGGCCGGCTGCGGCTGTTTTAGGTGGTTAACGACTTGCCGCGGCCCCTGGCGCCCATTTGGCGGGAAGAAGAGCGTTGAACCCGCGTCCGCGGTATCGGATGCGACTGCTGGCCGAGCCATTGTAACCACGCGTCGGCTTTCATCCGTGCTTCTTCGTCTGCAAGCCCGTAACGTTCTTGCAACTTAGCGACGAAGTTTTCGCGCCACCTTTTTGCGATTTGCTCCCAATTCATTTTCCATTCTGCCTCTCGAGTAGGCCGCTTCCTCCACGGCGGGCGCTTCCCGCAGTGTCGAATTAGTAAGGATTACGCCGCAGGTAAGAGGCCACTCTTCCGGCGTGGGCGGCGCGTCTTCCCTCCAGCTTGGCTGCCTACGTGCGTAGGTCAAGACAGAGATATGGAGCAACAATCATGAAATTCATACGAGCGACCAGCACCGCCGGCATCTTCTTGTTTTTCGGCACGATGGTTCCGATGTACGCCCAGCACGACCCGCAGGCCGATAAGCAGGATAAGCCCGATAGACAAGAAAAAAGGCAGGACCAGCGGCAACAGCCACAACAGGGACGCCCAGCACAACAGCAGGATCGTCAATCCCAGCAAGCTCAGCCGCAGCAGCCTCAACCGCAGCAACAACAGCAGCGCCGCGCTGATCAACCTCAACAACAACAGCAGCAGCAGCGTCGCGCGGATCAACCTCAACAACAAGAACAGCAACAGCGGCGTGCCGATCAGCAACAGCAACAGCAGCGCGCCGATCAACAACAGCAACAGCGGCGTGCCGATCAACAACAGCAACAGC
>DATDHK010000447.1:0-14387 GCA_036521635.1 Bryobacteraceae bacterium
GATGGCTTTCGGTTACGCTCTTTAACTTCACTCAAACACCAATCGCGCTTGATTATACCGACAGTTTTCTGTCGCTTGAACTCAATCGCCTTGATCAACCTGCTAGTAGGCCATACAAAGGCGATTATCAAGGACGACCCGAAGGCTTCACAGCGAAGGAAATCGAGCCAGTCCTTGGGCACAAGGGGCATGGCTTGGCAGACGCCGTAGCAGGCTTCAATGAGATACGGCAATCCATCGAAAAGGTGGCCGCTCTATCAGATAAGTTTGCCAGTTTCCTCTCTGACTACGAGCAGCAGAATCGGGAACTTTCTAGATTCAATCAAACCCTCCTGGGGGAGAATCAAGCGCTTTTGGGCGAGATGAAAAAGTTGGTGGAACACATCGTGGGCGAGCATGACCGTACCGTAGTTCTTCGCACGCTCTCCAAAGAAGAAGCACGTGAAGAGATATTGAATCTATTCAAGTCGTCAACTGGCCCCTTGTACTACAGCGATATTGCCCAGCGCTTGGGGCTGGACCTTGAACAGGTGCTTGAAATCACGAATGAATTGGAACGTGAGGGAATAATAGGAGAGCTTGGCAACCATGGATCAACCAAATCCTAAGGCTTCAGTGGAGAGCGTGGCTTACGCGGTTGGCGCTGCCATACGCGGGGAGAAGATCGCCGCCCAGTTCCGCAAAATGAGTAAGATCACTGTCACGCGTGGCTCCTCGACCCACAACATACAACGCTCGACGCTCGAAGGGTCTGTGCTTTGTGTCATCGATAGGCCGCTGAACTACCTGCGAGAGCTACCAAAGAAGCCAGGCGCACACATTTAGCGCACTACCTGCACGAAAGGGACACAAAGGAATACGAGGAATACGAGGAACACCGTGGCGATGAAAAACGGTCCGGTGTTCTTCGTATTCCTTGTATTCCTTGTGTTCATCGGACGCGGGGAAGTCTATCATGGAGATATGAGGTTTCGCGCGCTGGCTGGCCTGACTGTTTGTCTGGCATTGCCCGCGCAAGTCATCGACTTCGAATCCAACGGGCTTCACTACAAAACGCTGACCAAGAGCGGCGTCACGGTGATGTTCGCGTACTTGCGGTCGCACGTCAAAGAATATTCGGTCATGCAGGTTTCCGTCTCGAACGGATCGCCCGTCGCCTGGCAGGTGAAGCCCGAAGATTTCAGTTATCGAAAGCAGGACGGAACGGTGTCGCCGGCGTCGGCCGCTCTGACGGTGGTGAACTCGCTGATCGCCAAGGCCAGCCGTCACGACGTGATCAGCCTGGTGACGACGTACGAGTCGGGATTGTACAACAACACCAGAATGCAAACCACCAACGGCTATGAAGTACGGCGGCAGAATATGCTGGCCGAGGGCATGTCGGCGCGATTGAAAGCCGGCGCGGCTGCGTCAGCCATCGCGTTGGTGCCCACGAAACTCGCGTCCGGCCAATCCACCGATGGGGCGGTGTTTTTTTCCAATGGCGGAAAGTCGTTCGGTCCGGGAACGCTATTGGTGCATACCGGCGGGGAGTTGTTCGAGTTCCCGACTGACGGTGAAGCGGTGAATTCGAAGTAGGGGGAAGGAACACGGGGAACACGAGGAACACCCGACCTGTTTCTCCATCGCCTCGGTGTTCCTCGTATTCCTAGTATTCCTTGTGTTCCGTGTTCCTCGTGTTCCTCGTGTTCCTTCCCCACTACCCGTTACGGCATAGAACCAAAAATCAAACTCCCGCGTCTTGTTCGCTAACCGGGCAACCCGTAAGATTGCCACATGAAAAAAATCGCACTGCTATCGTGCCTTTTCGTGTTGGCGCTACATGCACAAGATCGGCCTACCTCGAAAGAGAAAAAACTCTGGGCTTGGAGCCTGGCTGCGCTGGCGGCGGGCAACGTCGCCGACGCGCAATCGTCATGGAAGGCGCCTGAGGCCAATCGTCTGCTGGCCGATTCGCGAGGACGTTTCGGCTGGCAAAGCGCCGGCATCAAGTTCGGCCTTCAGGCGCCGCTGGTGGCTTTCCAATTGTGGCAAGCCCACAAACATCCCAGCACCGGCCTGTACAAGACTTACACGGTCACAAACTTCGCAATCGGCGGAGCATTCGGCGGCGCCGCCATCCACAACTATAAGGTGCGGCAGCCCGGCCAACTTCCATAGCGTCCCTGAGCTAGAATAGAATGACCCGGCGAGCGCATGCCTGCTTTCCGGAAAAAATCAGGGAGGCTAGAACAAGTGAAGCGTTTACTCTTCGTGATATTCTTCTGCGTGGGCCTATTCGGCGCATCCAGTTTGTACGAATTCACTCTCAATTCAATCGACGGACAGCCGGCTCCGCTCGGGGCTTACAAAGGCAAAGTGCTGCTGCTTGTCAACGTGGCCAGCAAGTGCGGTTTCACGCCGCAGTACAAGGGGCTCGAAGCGGTTTACGAAAAATATAAGGACCAGGGCCTGGTAGTGCTCGGATTCCCGGCCAACAATTTCATGAGCCAGGAACCCGGCACCAACGAAGAAATCAAGACGTTCTGCTCCCGGACCTACAACGTGACTTTCCCGATGTATTCCAAAATATCGGTGAAGGGCGACGACAAGGCCCCGCTCTATCAGTACCTGACCGATGCGAGCGCGAACCCCACCACCGGCGGCGAGATCAAGTGGAATTTCACTAAGTTCCTGGTCGGACGCGACGGCAAGGTTATCGCCCGTTTTGAACCCAAGGTCACGCCCGATTCGACGGAACTGACATCCGCCATCGAAAACGCTCTGAAATAGAACGGCGGCTACTGCGCCGAAAGATACTTCGCCGGCAGCGGATTCCCTTCGCGCTCGGAATCCCAGAGAATCGTCATCACCTTCCAGGATTTTCCAATCTTGACTAATTGAATGCTGTTGATTCCCCGCGCGAAGGGTTTTTCCCCGGGTGCCCGCCGCGATTCGTAGGTGCTGAAGACGTGCGCGATATTTCCGAACGTCTCCACGCGCCGGGCCACTTCAGATTCATAAAAGGCGTTCTTCTCGAAGTTCGCCCCCGCCCGCGCGATGTAGTCTTCAACGGTCGAGAGCGCTGGAGCGGGCCCTTCGGCTGTGACCCGCACGGGAATCATTCTGGCTCCGTCGGCGAACAATAATCGGAAGCGCGCCCAATCGCGGGCGCCGGCCGGTCCCGAGATCACATCGTAGACGGCGCGAACCATGGTATCCACGGAATCCCCATCCGCCGCCCGCGCGGCTTCGGAGGACACAATCAAAGCGACAACTAGAATGATTGACTTCATTTCATCAATTGTCTCTCAAATAATGAGGTGACTGGAAGGTAGCTAAAAAATCAAGAACACACAAGGAACACGAGGAACACAGGGAACACCAGAAACAGGTGAGGTATCCAGCGGTTTCCTCCATTCCTCGAAATCATTACACTTGCCCGAACTGGTCTGGTGTTCCTCGTGTTCCTCGTATTCCTTTGTGTTCTTGATTTTTTAGCTACCCCATTTCGGCTGTAATGCACCGCGTGGTGCGCCCGGGCCATTCGCCAAGCCTGCACTTGACGCTATTTGAAGCACTTAGATTTGGCGCGGTGCGTGCATATACGGTTGGCAGGAAGGAAGGACATCACATGAAAAAGAAATTGATGGTTTTGGCGCTGCTGGCGGGAGGGTCGATGTTTGCCCAAACGCGATTCTCAATCGGTATTAATGTTGGAGGCTACGGCAGACCGTACGCGCCGGTTTCTCCTTATGCGTATGGCCGTCCGGCAAGCCCCGGTCCGGATTTTGTCTGGGTCGATGGCTATTGGTCGCACGATCGCGGGCGTAATTTCTGGGTGCCTGGATATTGGGAAAGACGTCCATATCATTTCTATGGGCGTGGACGCGACTGGGATCGCGATGGCGATCGGGACCGTGGATTTCGGTTCAGACGGTAAGCGCTGAACAGCCCTTTACCTTTCGCGGATGTGCTAATAACATAGAAACGTGAAGACAAGTTTGGCCACGGTCCTGCTTGCGTTCGGCGTCTGGCAAGCTACCGCGCAGGAGGCCAGCGACCGCTTCTATCAGGTCATCCGCAACAACGATATTCAGGCTCTGCGCGGCTTGGCCAGGACCGCGGACCTGAATGTCGAGGACAAGCGCGGCGCCACGCCGCTGATGTATGCGTCCGCGTTCGGCAGCATGGATGCAATGAAACTGCTGCTGGACGCGGGCGCGGACGTGAATGCCAAGAATGCGTTCGGCGCAACGGCCCTGCTGTGGTGCGCGAACGACATCAATAAAGTTCGCCTGCTGGTGGCCAAGGGCGCCGACGTGGATGCCCGCTCCAGGCAGGGCCGCACTGCGCTGCTGGTTGCCGCATCGCACCATGGCGCGTCCGCGATAGTGAGATTTTTGCTCTCCAAGGGCGCGGATATTTCACTGCGGGACGGTTTCCAGACCACGCCATTGCTGGCGGCGACGGATGCGAACGACACCGCTGCGATCGGCCTGCTGCTCGAAAAGGGTCAGGACGTAAATGCAAAAAATCTGGCGGGGTTCACGCCGCTAATGAACGCGGCCGGCAATGGCAATGCCGCGGCGATCAAGGCGCTGCTGGCCAAAGGCGCCGACGTCAACGCCGTGTCCGCGCCCCCCGGCGGCCTGATTTTGAAGAACGGCCCAGTCATGCTCGGCTCGTTCACGCCTTTGATCCTGGCCGCGGCATACGGCGGACCGGCGGCGGCGAAACTGCTGCTTGACGCCGGGGCCAATGTGAACGCGCAAGACGCGCGCGGGATGACTCCGCTTATGCTGGCTATCGCATCGGACCGGCCGGATGCGCGCGTGGTCCGGCTGCTGCTGGCGAAAGGCGCCGATCCGAAAATCAAATCGAAGGATGGTGAAACTGCGCTCGATTGGGCCAAGAAATTCGCCTATGGCCCGGTGCTCGAATCGCTGGGCCTCGATCGCGGTCAGGGGGCGCCGCTCGAAGCCGGCAATAGCCAGCCTCCGAGTCCCAGGGAAGCCGTTGAGAAGAGCCTCGCTCTCTTGCAGCGCACCAGCGGAGGTTTTTTCAAGGAAGGCGGCTGCATATCCTGCCACGCACAGAATCTCACGGGCATGGCGGTAGCGGCTGCCCGCGCGAACGGAATCCGGGTCGACGAAGCGGCGGCGGCGCAGCAATTGAGAACCGTGAAGCTGCAATGGGCCTCGCTGGACCAGCTCTTGCTGCAACGCATCGATCCGCCGGGCGCGGTGGATACCATCATGTACTCAGCCCTGCATCTGGCGGCGGAAGGCGCACCGCCCGACCTGGGCATCGACGCCATGATCCACAACATCGCCGGCGAGCAACGGATGGAAGGCAACTGGCACGTCCCGGGAATCGCGCGGCCGCCGCTGAATGACGGCGACTTCGGCCGCACGGCCATCTCTCTTCGTGTCCTCGCGATCTATGCGCCCGCGGGGCGCAAGGCCGAATTCGTGGAGCGAATCCAGCGCGCGGCGGCCTGGCTGAGCGCCGCAAGCCCGCTGTCTACTGAAGACCGCAACATGCAGTTGCTCGGCCTCAAGTGGGCCCAGGCGGACCGCCGTAAGTTGGAAGAGCCGCTGAAAAAGCTGGTGGCATTGCAGCGAGCCGATGGCGGGTGGGCGCAAACGCCGGATCTCGCCAGCGATGCGTACGCCACCGGCCAGACATTGTATACGCTGCACGAAATCGGTGTGCCCGTGAGCGGCACGGCGTACCGCCGCGGCGTTGAGTATTTGCTGCGGACGCAATTGGGCGACGGTTCATGGCGCGTGAAGAGCCGCGCTCCGAGATTCCAGCCCTATTTCCAAAGCGGCTTCCCGCACTATCACGATCTGTGGATCTCGTCTTCCGCCACTGCGTGGTCGGCAATGGCGCTGACGTATGCGATCCCGGCAAAGCCGATGACCTCAGCGCGCCGGTAACCGCTTTGATGTGGGGCAGGTTGGTAACCTGCCGCCGATTGGCAAATCGGCCTTCTTCGGTGAAGCGCCGCAAGCAACACGCCGATTTTACAATCGGCCGGCAGGTTACCAACCTGCCCTACATCATGGTTTTGATCGCTTCCTGCCGGGGCGTATCGCTCGTTCCAGGTCGTCCGCCAAATAGGGAACGGGCGAAAGAACTTCATGACCGCCGGCTGTGACCAAAGTCATGTCCTCGATAGAAAATTCCTGGCCATCGACAGTGAGGGTTGGCTCAAACTCAACGATCATGCCGGCGCGGAGCGAATCCGGTTCCACTTCACAACATTCCAGCCCCATGGAGTGGAGCAACCAGAAGCGTGACGCTTTCGGCACCGCGTCAACAGCCTTCCGGCCCATGTCCGTGCGCATGCGCGATTTCCAACGCTCGGCCTCGCCGATTGCGCGCGCAAACACATCTTCGCGCTTGGCGCCGTCGCGGATGGCGCCGAGACCGGCCTGATATACCGCGACAAACATGGTCCACACCTCGCGCTGCGCCGCGTCGAAGCGGCCCGACAGCGGGATCGTTCTTTTCACGTCGCTGTTGTACCGGTCCAGGTCGCAGCCGAAATCTAATCGTCCAATTTCTTTACTTCGCAGACGCGAGTTCGAATAGTATTCCACTTCCGTTATGCTGGTCAGCACTGGCCAGAACGCCGGCCCCTCGGCTCCCGCCTGGATGCAGCCCTCCATCACTTTCAAAGCGATCTCTTTTTCCGTGATTCCCGGGCGAACGAAAGACAGGGCATGCAAACCGGCCTTGGTCGTCGCCGCTCCAAGGCGGCGAATAATACTCAGCTCCGCCGCACTCTTCACCAGCCGCATGTCCTGGATGATCGAAGCCGCCGAGCGGACCGTTGCCGCGGGCCAACGCTGTTCCACGGCGCGCCGCCACAGTAACCACCGGTCTTCGATGGGCGCCAGGCCCTTCGGATTACTTTCCGCTATGGAGGGACCAAGCGGCCGCAGCGACCACCAGTCTTCGGTATCTTCGACATAGAGCGCCGGGCTGGGCTGCGACGCCAACCGCCGGTCGATGTAGGGTATGAATTCATCCCAGTCGACAACGTGATCGAATCCGGCTTTCTCCGCCGCATGGCGTCCGGGCATGATCGTCGCGTGTGGAAGCATGGAAGCCAGACCGGAGAGTTTTGCGGGAACGAAGAGCCACGTCTCTTGGGCCGGGCCGTCGACCGCCAAAATCGCCCCGAGAACCGAGCCTTGGCCGGAGAAGTAATAGAAGCTGGGATCCTGGTGGAAACTGTGGACACGCCAGGCGGCCTGGCTCACGGCATCGGATGTCGCGTGCAGCAGCACTATGCCTTGCGGCAATCGCTTCATCAGCTCCGCGCGCCGCGCTCGAAACTCGGACAGGGGCAGGTCGGCCGGCGTGGCGGGCAGCGTCATCCAGAGAGCCGCGAATGCAACGGTTGTGATCCGTGAGAACATGCTATGGTCGCACCATTCGCGGCAGCAACTCCTCCCGGTTCGCCGAATTGTACAAGAAGATGGCTGTTACCGCCGCTGCCTGCATAAGATCGGATTTCTGCAAGCGATCGTATAAATCCATGTTCGAATGTTGCGTTCGAGTGACGTATTCGATTGGGTCCTGGATGAACTGAAAGGCGGGAATGCCGACCGCATCGAAAGGCTGGTGATCCGTTCCCGCGGTGGCGCGGATACTTACCGTTGCCGCGCCGAGATCGTTCACCGGCTTCAACCAGGCTTCGAAGATGGGACGCACCCTGTCATTGCCCTGCATATAAATCCCGCGAATTTTGCCGGTGCCGTTATCGAGATTGAAATACGCGGAAAGCTTGGCATGCTCCTCATTCCTCGCCAGCGTTTGCGGATCCCTGAAATGCTCATTGACGTAGGCTCGCGAGCCAAGCAGGCCCTGCTCCTCGCCGCCCCATAAGGCGATGCGAACGGTTCGCCGCAGCTTCACGCCGGAGGCTATCAAGATACGAGCGGCCTCCAACGCCGCGGCGCAACCGGCGGCGTTGTCCGTCGCGCCCGTTCCACCGTGCCAGGAATCCAGGTGCGCGCCGATCATCACCACCTCGTCCGCCTTATCGCTGCCGGGAATTTCCGCCAGTACATTGAAGCTGTCCGACGCTTCCGAGAACTCGGCGCCAATGTTCAGTTCAAGCTTTACCGGCATCTTCTTCGCGATCAGCCGCGCGATACGGTTGTAGTGTTCCGGCGTGATGGAGATGGTGGGAGGGGGCGCCGGAAAATTTTCATTCGGCGAGCCGGCAGTGTCGGCGAAGATCGTGCCAAAGTCGCCGGAATCCCCGTAGTTCACCACCGCAAGTACGCCTTCGTCCGCGAAAAACCCGATTATCTTCCACCGCAGCGCCGTCATATGCGTGGTGCCTGTCTGTTCGCCATCGGTGCGTCCGCTGGAAACGCGGGCGGCCGGATTCAGCGGCATCGAGAAGCCGTGGTTCGCCGGATCGGGCGCCATGGCTTCGCCGGCCAAGTCCGCATCGGTGTAGCGATAGGCCAGCGCCGTCGTACTCATTTGCAATTCCTTGATGGGCGCTTCCATCACAATCTTGCCCTTCAACTTGCCGCGGTAGTTTTCCATGTCGGCTTCGGATTTAATGGTCACGAGAACGGGTTCGCCTTCGACGGAACCCTTGGTGCCCGGCGTCCAGGCCTGTGGGAATCCGATAATCGGCATGTACGCCGGCTCGATCATGTGCGCGGAGAATTTCGTATATTTCCAGCCGCGGCCAAATGGACCCCACGTTTCCAGCCTGGCGTTCTTCAGGCCCATTTTTGTGAGCTGCTCGATCGCCCAGTCGGCGGCCTTGCGATGATTATCCGAGTTGGTCAGGCGTGGACCATAGACGTCGCTCAGATAGAACGCATACTCCATGACGTTCGAGTTCGCGAAAGCTTCTTCCTTGATTTTGTGGACGGCGTTGAGGTCGACTTTCTCTTCAGCGAGCAGAGATAGGGCCAGGACAAAGGCCAAGCAACAGCGAAGTTCGAATGCTAAACGCGGCCAGACCGCTCCCTCACGGCCGCGGCTCACTAAGCGTTTCCGAGCCGCGGCCGTTGGCGACAGGTTTCCTCCTTCGGCGGCCTTGTCCGCTGACAAGTTGAGGCTTAGGATGTGCCTCTCGCCAAGGGAGCGGTCCAACGTTTGCAATTTGGTACTAGTCGATGCGGACATCGTCGATATAAAGCCGGAATTTGCCGGCGGGCGGACCGGCCCCAATGAAGAGCCCCATCATTCCCGACCCGTCGAATCCGTTGAAGGAGGATAGCGGGAATCGAAACTGTTTCCACTCGGGTCCAACGTCAAATGTCTGGATCGGCGGACGCATTCCCAGGGCCTGTGCGAAGACCATGACTTCGAAAGCGCGCTTGTCGCCTTTGGCCCAAAAGGAGATTTCCTTCCTGCCTGCGAAGTTCGCCGGCATCATGATCGCCGGGCCGGGTGAGAACATCGCGCCGGCCCACTCGGCAACACCACCGCCCTGCATTACGTCGCCTTCAACCAGTAACGCGCCCTTGCTCCCGGAGGCGCCCCCCGGCACGACGCTCATGTGGGCCACCGATTTTCCGCCACGCAGCGCGTCGGTCGAAATAGACCAGCCTGCGCCGATCCTGCTGGAAGGCGTGTCTTGTTCGAAATCGCTGATCAAGCCACTTCCGGAGGAGGTGGCAGCGTCTTTGTTCGCGTTCCGCGCGCTCATCCCCGCCAGGTAGCTCTTGCGATCCACGGCCACGCCTGCCTTCCATACACCGGCGATGTTGCGCGTGTCCAGGATGTTGCGCGTTGGATCGCCATCCACAAGTAAAAGGTCGGCGCGCATACCCGGAGCGATGACGCCACGGTCCGCGATCCGAAATGCTTTTGCGGGAGCCGACGCCGCGGCGACAAGGGCTTCGGACGGTGTGAGTCCGGCAGCTACAAGAAGTTCGAGTTCGCGGTGAAGCGATGCGCCCGGCGTCGTACCGGGACTCGGAACGTCGTCCCCCGCCAGAATCGGGACGCCCGCGGCCTTTAGCTGGGGGACCGCGATATCGGCGCCCGCGCAACTGGCGCCCGTCGAAAATCCGCCCTTCAGCGCCAGCACGTCTTGCGTTGACAAGTAGGGAGAGAGCTTGACATCGGTAAGCAGAGGCCGACCCCCGGGCCTTCCGCAAACAGCCTGGAGCGCGGTTAAAGTCGGAATTACGAAAACGTGACGATCGGCTGCCAATTTGGCAAAAGCCGGATCCGATTTCGGGCCGACGAACAAGTGAGCCAACCCATCCGCTCCCATCTCGACGGCTTCCAGCGCGGCTTGTAGCGAAGCCACGTGCACGATAACAAGTTTGTTCCGCTGGTGGGCCGCGGCGATTGCGGCGGCGAGCGTTTTCTTGCTGAGAGTCGGAATCTGGGGGAATCCAAATGCGGTGGCGTCATCGTAGATCAGCTTGATAAATTCCGACCCTTCCGCAATACGGGCGTCGATGAATTGTTGGGCGTCCTCGGGTCTGGACAACGTCGGGATATTCAGGCCGTACTCGGTTCCATGGCCGCCGGGCACGGTAACAAAAGTCCCCGCTGAAAATATGTCCGCGCGGTTGGCCGCCTTGCCATTCTTTTGCGCCAGTCTCAGTTGCTCGATCAACTTCAGGTCGGAACCCATATCGAGCACGGTAGTAACGCCAAAAATCGCATGCTGATCGAGTTGATCCGCTCTGACCGTGTGAACGTGGGCGTTGATCAGCCCCGGCAGAAGGGTCTTGCCGGTTCCGTCGATTGAGATCGCTCCAGCCGGAACCACGGGCTTTGAGCCGATCTCCACAATCCGGTCGCCGCTGACAATCACGGTCTGGCGGCCCAGGCTCTTCAGGCCATCGAAGACGTTTACGTCGCGGAAAGCCAAGGCCCGCTTTTCGCTGGAGTGAATCTGCGAGCACCCGGCGCACGCGAACACTAGCACGCTTGCAAGGCACCGCCAATATGGATTGCTTTTCACGCGGTCACTTCTTGCCTCCGGACGCAGCCCGCTGAGATACGGTTATAGTGGCACGCGAGTTCTCTCGAACGAGCTCGGATTCGAGGACCCGGCTTTTGGCCCAATCCGGCGAACTAAAGTGCGTGGCCCAGGTGGTTTTGGCGCCGGCGGTTTCACGGACTATGTTGCCGCGCGCGACACCCCGATACTTGCCGAAATCTATTTGAAAGCCGATTCTGGACGGCTGCGGCGTGAAGGAGATGCGGCACAGGTGCGGCCCATCCGCGAGCTCGATGGAACGCGGCATCTCGGTAGCATCCAATTCGATTTTGGCGGAACGACGGGGATCGCTATCCACCTGATTCAGCCGAAGCGGATCGCCGGCCCGCTCAACTCTCAGAACGCGGCTCTGGGAATCCTGGCCCTGCAATTTCCACTCGGCATCCTTCTGGATAGCTTGCGGAACGGACGATGTCGACCAGGACTCGCGCCCAACGGAGAAGTTCAAAAGGTGCATGCCCTGCGTGTAGGACCCTCGATAGGCGACAAAGTATGGCGGCGAGCTGATCTCCTTCCAGGGTTCCGCCTCATAGACCCGGTCGCCGATCTGAACGGCCGATCCCTCCCACGCCGCCGTTCCGCGCTCACGATACATGAGCAACAAACCTGGAAAACGGGGGGTGTCGGTGAGACCCTCGCCGGCGGGCGAGACTTCGCTGGTAAGAATCAACCGCCAGAGCACTCGCTGCTTGTCCTTGGTTTGCAGTCCAAAACCGAAGGTCGCGCCGCGCCGGAGATCGGCCGGCGCCGGCGCCTCGAAGTCGATGGGCGTCTGGTACGCCTCGTCTCCGTCCTGTTTGAGCCGTGCGACCATGGCGGCGGCATTGCAATAGTTCACCCGCTTGCCGGTCTTCTTGTCGACCAGGCCAACGCGGTAGATTGGCTCCGGGCCTCCCCTGTAAACGTAGGCCTCGATCATCGAATAATCCGGGCTGTCGCGCAGCCATTCCACGAAGTATTCGGGAATGAACTCGTATCGCACCAGCAACGGCAGCAGCGGCGGCCGTTGCAGAGCGTCCTTATCGAGCTGCGCGGATTCCAACGCGGCCGCGGCGCAAAGGGCCGCGACGACCAGGCCAAAACGTTTTGTCATTGTTGTGTACACCATTCTTTAAAAGCTGACGCGCAGTCCCGCTTCCAAGAGCCGCGGGGCTGACGCAGAGTTGGGGCGCCCAAAGAAGGGGGACAGCAAAACGCCGTCGCTCCCGAGCACGTTAGTGTGGTTCAGGGCATTCGTCGCACGAATGTTCAGAGTAAGAGACGGAGACCGGTCCGGAGAATTCTGGTTCAAATGGAGAACGAATCGCCGGCTCAGATTGGCGTTCAAGGAGACCGTAGCCGGATTGGTCAGGGCATTTCGAGGGGCATTGCCGCCGATCGCATTTGCAACAAAAGTCCCGGCGGACGTTTCGATACTCGCCGGTGTTGGAGCGCCGGCTATCGCCGGCCGGTCGTTGAAGATGCCGTCGCCGTTGTTGTCCCGTCCCGTGGTGATGTTATAGGGCAAGCCCGATGCTGCGTTTAACGTCACGCTTCCCTGTACCTTCCAGGGAAACTTCCAGGTGTTGATCACAAAGGCGCGGTGAGTGGACTGCCACGATGGCCGCGCCAATTCGCCCTGTTCACTGTAGCTCGACTGAGGGAACTGGCTGCTATTGTCGGCATTCGTTCGCAGATCGAAATAGAGGTATCCGAACACCAGGGTGTACCGTTTGCTGACATTCTGATTGATATTGACGAACAGCACCGGCCCGTGAAGTTTGCCGCTCGACTCATACTGAAATATATTGAGCCCGGCGCCGTATGGCCGGGCGGCAAGCAGGGGATTTAACGTGCCCGTCTCGACCACCGGGGAGTTGATGTTTCGAGAGCGGAGCAACCCCCACGCGTCAGTCCATGTTGCATTGGCGCGGAGGAACCATCCATGTGGAAATTGGTGTTCGAGACCGATCTCCGTTTGCGACGATTGGGCGAAGCGGAGCCGGCCTTCCAGTGTCCTGATGGTGCTGACTTGAATTGAACCGGCGGTGGGATAGTAAACCGTAGTTTGGATTTGCCGCTGCCCGTTCAGACGTGAGGCTTCCAGCATCAGGCTTTGATCGATCGGGGTGGTGAAGATACCGGCATGCATTCGAAGAATCCAGCGCCGGTTCTTGTCGATAGAGTACGCCAAGCCCAAACGGGGGGCCACGCCATTGAGTGCGGTAGGGGAGGTCTGAGCGTCGTATCGCAAGCCGTAGGCGAGCCATATTCGCGGCGTGAGATTCCATTGGTCCTGAACAAACGTGGATACCCGCCACTGAGTATTTGAAATGGAGGGAATGCCCGTGGTGATGGTATAAGCCGACGGTTGGCCACCGGGCAGCGAGGCTAGCGAGCGGCGATATTGATCCAGTCCGGAGATGGCGGCGCCTCCGTCGAGACTGGTCCCCCCGAACAAGGACAAACCTTGAAAGCCCTGCCGGCTGACCTCGTCCGTCGGCCTTTCGAACAGCGCTACTCCAACTTTGATGCTATGGCCCTTGCGGGTAAGGCTTAGATTATCGGCAAGCTCGATTGCATTCCGTTGACGATTCAGCGATTGCACCGGAGAGCCACCCGACTGAAAAGCGCCGAAGACGGTCACCGTGGGGGCGTTCGACACCGGGGTGAACAGCAGGTTATCGAAAGAGAATCCCAGGCGCATCTCATTGATAGTTCTGGGGTTGAGTAGCGTGGTGGCGTTCAATCGGAGGTTGTCTTCGCGATGGAGGCTGGTAAAACCGCCGGATTGCAAAACGAACCCACCGATCCCCTGGTTGTCCAGTTTGTCGCGATTACGGCTGAAGCTGGCGGAAAAGACGTTGCGCTCGCTTATCTGCCAGTCCGCGCGGGCCAGGCCGTTCCAGAGCCGCTGGGGCGCGGAAACGTTGACATTGTAGGCAGCGGGCTGGAGGGCGGAATCCAGGATGACCGCGTTTATGTTCGAAAACGCATCGATATCGCGTTTCTCCAGATTGAGCGCGAAACCCAATCGCCGGCGCAGAATAGGGCCGGCCAGCTCAACACCGTATTTCCGCTCGCTGTGCGGGGCGCGCTCCCGGGCAAACGAATCGCGGGCGTTCAAGGCCGAATCGTTGAATATGAAAAACGCACTGCCATGGAAGAGCTCGGCGCCGGGCTTGGTGGTTATTTCGATGCGGCCGCCCTGGTATGGCGGCCGATCGTATTCGGCTGAATAGAGGTCGGGATTGATGCGTACTTCACGAATCGCCGATTTGGGCGGCAACCTTCCCCCATGCAGAAACCCGTCCACCGTGACGACGGCATTACCGGGCGCCCCGCCGGCGGAAGCCGCGATAATTTGCAACTGCTCGGCGAAGCGATCCGGGTCGTCGGGGAGGCTTTCCAGTTC
>DATDHK010000448.1:0-12176 GCA_036521635.1 Bryobacteraceae bacterium
AGGAAAAAAGCCGAATCGCCCGTCAGGCCATATTCATTTCCCTGTTTCGTCAGGAAGCCGGCGATCGCTAGAAAATCGCACAGCACGCGCGTACCTTTTTCCGACGCTTGAATTCGAGCGGCGAGGTCTTGTGAAGTTTTCTTTCCTTCGGCTATGGCCGTGAAAAGATCCAATTCGATGGCGGCGCGCAAGGCGGCCGTTCGCTGATAGGCATTCAAGGTATCGAAAATGAGAGCGGGCGACGGCGGCTGCGGTTGTGATGTTGCGGACATGCCACTATGATAACCATGGCAACCGGAAATATTGTGATCACGGGGGCGTCGACCGGGATCGGCGAGGCATGCGCTTTGCGGCTGGACGCATTGGGCTATCGAGTCTTCGCGGGCGTGCGGAAGCCCGCCGATGGCGAGGCGTTGAAGAAAAAAGCTACCGGCCAGTTGTCGCCGGTGTTGCTGGATGTCACCAGCGAAGAGTCGATTGCGGCTGCAGTGCGGACTATTGGCGATGTTCCGCTGGCGGGCCTAGTGAACAACGCCGGGATCGTGGTGGCGGGGCCGCTGGAGTTGGTTCCAATCGCGATGTGGAGAAAACAATTCGAAGTAAATGTTATCGGACCGGTGGCGGTGACCCAGGCGTTCTTGCCAATGCTGCGGGCCGGCCGCGGGCGAATCGTCAATATGGGATCCGTCGCGGGACGTAGCGCATTGCCGTTTTCCGGTCCATACTGTTCCTCGAAATTTGCCTTGGAAGGGTTGACCGATTCGCTCCGCATGGAGTTGCGGCAATGGGGCATCTCTGTGTCGATTGTCGAGCCAGGCGCGATCCGGACGCCGATATGGGACAAATCGGCGGCGGGTGCAAATGAGTACCTGAACGCGGTTCCAGCGCAATTGCTGGACCTCTATCGGGCCATGCTCGGAAAGATCCAAGCGGCCGCGGCACACGCAGGCAAGCACTCCCTTGATCCTGAAGAGGTGGTGAAGGCGGTGGAGCACGCACTGACCTCGGCCAAACCGAAGACACGCTATGTGGTGGGAAGCGATGCCAAACTCCGCATGAGGTTGATCCACTTGCCGGATCGCATAATGGATTCTCTTATACTGAAAAAACTGAATTCCATTCGCACAGAATGAAGGCCCTTGCAACACTTCCGTTTCTGTTTATGACCGCCAGCTCCTTCGGCCAGTATTCCCGCGGCATCAATCTCGCTGGAGCGGAGTTCGGCGAAAACAATCTACCGGGTACATTCGGCCGCGACTACACCTTCAATTCCGAAACCACTTATCGTTACTTCGGCGCGAAGAACCTGAATCTGGTTCGACTTATGCTGCGGTGGGAGCGGCTGCAACCTGTGCTGCGCGGTCCGTTGGATGCGAGTTATCTTACCGGAGTCAAGAATAATATCGCTTGGGCGAAAACTCACGGCAGCAAGGTGATTCTGGATATTCACAACTACGGCAGATACAAGCTCACTGAAAACGAAATATTGAACACTTACACGCTCGACAACATCTACGGTGGAGTGGTGAAGGTTGCGGGGACCGACTTGGCTGACCTGTGGATCCGTATGTCTAACGAATTTCGCGATGAGGCCGCCGTGTACGCGTATGACCTGATGAACGAGCCGCACGATATGGGTAACGCGAGTTGGAAAACGATATCGCAGGCTGCGCTGATGGCCATCCGCACCAACGGCGACCGCAAACTGATCATGGTTCCCGGTGACGCGTGGTCGAGCGCCGAGCAGTGGCCGGCGGTACACGGACCCACCGGTTGGATTAACGATCCCGCGAGTAACTTCGCCTACGAGGCGCATCAATATTTCGATCGGGATAATAGCGGCACTTACTCGCTGACTTACGACCAGGAATTAGTCTTGAATCCGAATCTGGCGGTAATTGGGTCAAAACGAGTTACTAACTTTATTAACTGGCTGAAGGCGAATAATGTGCGTGGTTATTTGGGTGAGTACGGAATTCCCGACACAGACGCCCGCTGGATGACGGTGCTGGATAATTTTATGGTGACGCTCGACGCTGCCGGGTTGGACGGCAGCTACTGGGCGGCCGGCGAATGGTGGGGCGCTTATCCGCTTTCGGTGCAGCCTCAAAACAATTTCACAACCGATCGTCCGCAGTTGGCCGTGCTGTCGGGACATCTGGCGCCTGGATCGTTCACCACGGTATCGGCTGCCAGCTCGAGCGGGTTTGCGTTCGCGCCGGATTCGCTGGTGACGGGTTACGGGGCCACGCTCGCGTCCGGTCCGCAATCGGCGGCGGATATTCCGTTGCCAACCTCGCTGGGAGGAGTGCAAGTAGAATTGACCGATGCGGCGGG
The DNA here is from genome assembly GCA_036521635.1 of Bryobacteraceae bacterium. Taxonomy (GTDB): domain Bacteria; phylum Acidobacteriota; class Terriglobia; order Bryobacterales; family Bryobacteraceae; genus Palsa-89. Next base: position 2,338 of record DATDHK010000448.1, read on the forward strand.
TGCGCAAATGCTCGCGCCATTGGTCTACGTTTCAGGTGGTCAAGTGAACTATTTGGTTCCGGCGAATGCTTCGTTGGGCAAACTCGATGTTGCGGTCCGGAACGGCGGAAACGTGGTGATCCGCGGAACACTGGAACTCGACAAAGTGGCGCCGTCGCTCTTTTCGGCGAACAGCGATGGGCGCGGCATTGCAGCGGCGCAGGTAGTGCGCGTTAAGCCGGATGGAACACAGATCTACGAACAAGTGGCGCAGTTCGATGCCGTGCAGGGCCGGTACGTCGCGGCGCCCATCGATTTCGGAGCGTCCACCGATCGGCTGTTCCTGCTGTTGTACGGGACGGGGTTCCGGAATGCCGGCGCCGTCAGTCTGCAGGTGGGGCCGTCGGTTCTGAAGTTGTCTTACGCCGGCAGACAGCCGCAGTTTGCGGGCCTCGATCAAGTGAATGCCGAGTTGCCGCGGAGTCTGGCGGCGGCAGGCGAGGTTGTAGTCAAATTTCAGGCGGATGGCAAGCCGGCGAATCAGGTCACGCTAACGTTCAGGTAAGTTTGTGGGGCAGGATGGCATCCTGCCGCCGATTGTAAAATCGGCTTGCCATATGGCGGATTTTCAATCCGCGGCAGGTTACCAACCTGCCCTACAAATTACCAGTGGATGCGTATGCCGCCTATTGCGCTTCGCGATAAGGCTTGATAACCGAGCACTTCTTCGTAGCGTTCGTTCAGAAGATTTTCCAATCTCAGGACCGGCGTCACGTGTTTGAAGGCATCGAACGATGCGCTGGCGTAGACGTTTTCGTAACCGGGATTGCGATTGATAATGTTGTTGAAAGTGAAGCCGTCGGAATCCTGGCGCTCGCCCACGAATCTTCCGCCCACAATGAACGACCAACGCCGCGGCGTGACGGATAGCGAAACAGAGCCGGAATTGCGCGGCCTGCGAATCAGCTCTTGCCCGATGCCCACTATCGAGGATGTAGGCGACGTCGAACTGGTGACACGCGTATAGAGGCGCATGTAACTTCCCGAGATAAGAATGTTGCGGGCGACGCGGGCCTGCGCCGATGTTTCGACGCCTCGCGCCCAACTGGCCTGAATGTTCTGCCAGGAATCGCCCACAAACGCGATCAGATCGCGGAACGAGCTGCGGAATGCGGCGACTTCGGTGTGAACGCGGCGTCCGAACCAATCCGACACCAGCGCGGCGTCATAACTATTGGTCACTTCCGGCTGCAGCGCGGGATTGCCGTGAAAGAACGGCGACTTCGCGAAGTTTTCGAGCAGGCTCGGTTCGGTGACTCCGCGGCCCGCGCTGAATCGCACCAGCGCCGATGTCAGCGCGCCGTGCTCGCCCAAGAGCATCAAGCTTGCGCCGCCTCGCCCCGACCCGATGGTTCCGAAGGCGCTGCTATGCTCCGCGCGCGCGCCGCCGGTCAGATAAAGGCGGCGGCCAATACTGTGCTGCAAATTTGCGAAGAACCCATGATGGTTGCGCGACGCTTCGACATCCGAAAGATCGCCGCTCTGGTTTTGATAGTCATACCCGAAGACCAGGACGCCGCCATGATGCGACAGCGTGCCCTGATACCCCGCCGTTTTTCGTTCAGTCAGATTCAACGAGTCGAAAGGTCCGAAGAAGACGCTGCCCAATACGAGGCTCAAACCTGCGGGAAGGGTTCCCACGCTGGTTGTTGAAGGGTTCAGCAATCGCACGAAATAGACTCGCGGCAATGGTCCGGGAACGGTGCGAACTATGGCCGCCGTGGACTGTATGCCGAACGGCTCGTCGTCATTGAAACGGTCGGACAGCCGGTTATAGCCAAACGTGAATCTCTGAATGTAGTTCGAGCCGCGAGTGTCATCGAGCCGCAATGAAACCGTGGAGTCGCGTGTTTCTTCGTTCGGAACCGGGTCGTCAATCCCGTACGCCACTTGGCCGGGAGTGCCGACGTGTGCATCGTAAATCCGAAATATTCCGCGGACCTGCGTGGCGTTAGAAATACGATAGCCGAGATTCGCAGCGCCGCTGTTGTTGCGATAGAAATCGTTAGCATACGCGCCCACGGTGTGAAGTCCGGCGGCGCTGACGGAATAATCGAGCCGACCGCCGGAGCCGCCGGTGAGACTGGCCATCCAGCGATCCGTCTGAAAATTTCCGCGCTCGTAGGAGACCGCGCCGTGCGGCGTCTTGTCTTCAGGGTCGCCGCGCTTGGTGAAAAGCTGAATGACGCCGGCCGCCGCCTCCGCTCCGAAGAGCGCACTCTCCGGTCCGCGGACAATTTCCACGCGTTCGATTCCTTCGGTGGAAAGATGCTCCAGATGCAACTCGCCGCCCGGATCGTTGAGCGGGACGCCGTCCAGCAGCACGAGCGTGCCGGTGCGCTCGGCGCCGCGTGTATAGACCTGCGTGAGCGCTCCGCGCCGGCCATAGTCGGAAACCTGCAGGCCCGGGATGTCGCGCAAAACGTCGGGCAGCACCGGATAATTCAGGGCTGCCAATTGCCGTTCGGTAACTACGCTGGCTGAGATGGCGGCCTGCTCCGGAGTAGTTTCCGCGCGGGTCGCGGTGACCACCACAATCTCCGTCGGCCCGGCTATTACCAGCGCGATCTTACTATCGGCGCCCGAAGCCAGCGGCAGGCTCTGAGCAGTGAATCCGGGCTTCTCAATCCGGGCATCGCACTTATCGATTCCGGTGACGGCGAACCGGCCGAGTGTATCGCTATAAACCGTCTTGCTGGAGCACGACACTTGAGCGCCTTCCACCGGACGCCCGGATGGATCGACGATGGTGCCGTGAATGTCAGGAGTTCCACCCGCGAAGACCGCGAGCGGCAAAAACAAAATAGTGAAAATTCGCATCGTACGTTTCTCCCTCGAAAACGCGATCGGATTTCAAGCGAGGAACCGGTCTCCTGACTCGCGGCCGGCTCCTGTCGATCGATCTTCCCACTTGCGCAGTGATCGATTCAGCCGAACTTACGCCGCCTACAGTTGCGGGGCAGTGGCGGACTTCAACCGCCTTCCCGTGCATCCCTCGCTAACAATAATTTGTGAAAGATCCAGTTGCGTTGAGCGCAACTTTGGAAAGTATAGCAGACTGGAACGGCCCGCTAGCAATGGTTCATCATGAACCAAACGAAGATCAATACACCCGGCACTCCCAGCACCCAAGCGAAAAGGTATTTCATTGTTTTCTCCTCCGCCGCTAATTGAGCACGTAATTGGCCAAGTAGCCTAGGGCGTGATTTCGCCCCAATTTGGGCGGCGGAGAAGCGATGCGAAGCGTAAAATGTACCAGCGTCCAGCAGCTATTTGAGAAATCCGGAACTGGTTTCTTTTCCGGAATCGAAGATCGAATATTCGGTGCGATTCAAGCCGGTGGTGACCAGGCGAACTGTCTGGAGCGCATTGTTCCCCGCTAGAACCAGGACCATGTGCTTGTTGTCCATAGGATTCGCCGCGGCGAACGCCAGCGACTCTGTCTCCGAAGCATGGTCCTTGCCCAATATGCGGAACAGACCGCCTTCGGACTCGAGCCCGATCTGCGTCTTCCAGCCGGCTAGTGCCGAGTTAGTCTCCGGGCGTCCGACAAAAATTACGTCGTGGGTGCGCAATTCCCGATCCGTAACTTCGAAATCCTTGCGAATCGGAACCGCGCTCTCGAACCAGTCCAGATAATTTTTCTGAAGCTGCTCGGCCGCGTAACGATTGGCGCCCGCGTCGTTCACCGTTCCATACACCAGGATCGCCGAGCGCAGCCGGCCGCGGATATCGGACGTCACGTAGACCGCGCCGCCCTTGTCGTCGGGCAGCGCAAACTTCACGCCCGCCGCATCAAGGAACGATTGTGCGGTGACGGCCTTGGTGCTGTGAGCCGCGAAGAAATCCGTCATCAACTTGAAGAACCGATTGTCTCCTACGTCGCGGCGCAATTGATCGAGAAACAGCGCACCCTGGTGCGTCTCCAGCGCGAAACGGTTCATCGGATTCGGATCCGCGATGCCGGCCGCGCGATATTCCGCCCAATGCGCGGACATTTGTTTGCCCAGATTGTTGGACTCGAGATCGCGATAGTATGCGGCCGAACCGGCGGTGAACCACGTGTCTTCGTCGGATGCCGGCAGTACCCATCCCTTCCACAGCCGCGCGCTGTAATCGTCCTTCTTCTCGGGCCTGGCCGGTTCGTATTTGGACGCCAGCCGCGCCTTTTCGTTTTCCTGAATCGCCTGGCGCAACGATTCGGACGGCTCCACGGCAATCATACGGTAGCCCGACGAATACAGCCCGTCGTTCTTCGCGTACTGCTGCTTCTGGTACGGCGAGGGCGCCCACTCGCGCTGGTTGGATTTGCCGAAAACGCCCCACACCATCATGCGCGACGCCATATCCGACGTGATCACTTTCGCGTCCATCGAAGTCGAGCTAACCAGTGGCGCGGTGCGAAACGCGAGGAATGCAAATTGTTCGTCGATCTTTCCGTTGTACTCGCGATAAAGCTCCAGCCATTTCAAATCGCGATCCGCGGGCACGTAGGGAACATGCACCGGCGCGCCTTTTGGATCGGGCTGCAGCTCCAACCGTACCGCAAGGTCTTTGGCGTTGTTGTCGCCCCAGTAAAAACCTTCCGTCCCGCCGAACCAATCGTTCTTCGAGCTGCGATACAGGCGAGTTTTGTACGTGCCCAGCTCGTACATCGCGATCTCGTTATTCTTGGCGTCGCCGATGAGCCACTCATTGGTGTAGAGCCCGTTGTTCTTGGCGCCGAGATACTCCACGACCTTGTCGATGTTGTCGCCGTATTGGATCGCCTTACGTGCGCGAAACGCTACCGGAGCGCCTTCGATATTGAACGGGCTTTGACGGATGGTGGTTTCGCTGAGGACCACGCCGGCGTCGTTCTGATACCAATCCGTGCCGCTCTCGATGCCGCCGGGATAGCTCTGCATCAACAGCCGATGACCCGTTTCCGGCTTGATATCCAGCATCACGTTGGTCTGTTCCGCCAGCGTCAGCGGCCACATGGTGATGTGACCGATGACCATTCGTCCGTCGCGCGTGGCCTTGCCGGTGGCTGCAAATGCGCTGCAGCGCTCGACGATGGAAACGTCACGCTTGCGATCGAAATAGGCGGGCGATTCCAGATGCAATCCTTCCAGACCGGTCGGCGTCACTGGAAGAGCCGACCGCAATTCGCCCAGCTCCACGGTAGTGTTGGCAACAACGATATCGATCAAGTCAATGCGGCGGCCGTCCCACTTGGCTCCGGCGTCCGACGCGCCTTCGGCGATGCCCTTCATTTCCTCCAAAATTTCCTGGTCGAATCCGCGCAGGAACAAGGCGTTGGCTGTAGTGCGCGCCAAATTCCAGCTCTGGTTCTTGCCCTTGGAATCCAGGTCGGCGGCGCAACGATCCAGGTATTGCACAACTTCTTTAGCCATCAGATGACCATGCTGGTAGCCGCGCTCATAGGGCTTGCCTTCGACGTGCAAATAAATCCAGCCGCCGGTGGGATAGCGATACGCCGGTCCGAAAGTCGTTACGGCGGAACGGGCCGGCCAGTTGTCTTTCGACGAAGCCTCGTCAATGCTGACGCCGGAAAACCAGGCCTTGCCATCGAAGGCTCCGCCATTGCCGACGGTCAGCAGAATATTGTCCTGCGCGCGCGTCGCGGTGAATCGAAGATAGACGCGTGTCCAATCGTGCGTGCTGCCTACCGATTCCGAATGCACGTCGAAAGGCATGGACGCCATGCTGAGCGTGGCGCCGGTGGCGATGGGCGAGCGGTCCAGATCGTGAACCGTCAGCTTGTCCGTTCGAATCCAGCCCGACAGCTCGTAGTGCTTGCCGATGGTGAGCGGGATGGGCGCGGATCGCACGCAGGCATCGCCGTTGGTCCCGGCCTCGACGCGCATGGACTTGTGGGTCTGATAGACGACAGCCGAGTCCGTGACGGCGGTTCCGCGCACGACATTCCAGCCCCTGTTGGAGTTCTCGAACGAACCCTGAAACAAGGATGTGGCGGCTGAAAGAGGAGCCACGATGGCGAGGCACACGAGTAGCTGGCGCATAAGCTTATTGTAGGGCAGGTTGGCAACCTGCCGCCGATTGAAAATCGGCTTGTTGTTTTTGGAGGTTCACCGAACAGGCAGATTTGACAATCGGCGGCAGGATACCATCCTGCCCCACACAAACACGATTCCGTAACGGTCCAGATCGGCTTCATCCCAAATTGCTTTGCATGACGAGCGGAAGCTGTTACAGTCTTCCTACCATGCGACTATTCGTTACCGCAATTATGCTGTGCTCGGCGTGCGCGTTCACACAGGACAAGCAGCCGCCCAAGCCCGCTGAAGAAGTCTACAAGAATATTCAGGTGATGAAGGGCGTGCCTGCGCCGCGGCTGATGGGCGCTATGCAGTTTTTCACCAAGTCGCTGGGCGTGGAGTGCAGCTATTGCCACGTGCCAAATGAATTCGACAAAGACGACAAGGCGCCCAAGAACACGGCGCGCAAAATGCTTACCATGGTGCACCAGATTAACGGCGACAATTTTCCAAACAATCAGGTGGTTTCCTGTTGGATGTGCCATCGCGGCAGCGCCAAACCCGAAGCGTTTCCGAAATAGAGCTTGCGGCCCGCCACCCCGGCTGATACAACAGCGGTGTTGACTTATTGGACCGTCCGTCTGGCGCTGATCTGGGGTGCGTGGACTCTATACGCACTCTTCACCGGCAGCCAGAGTTATCTTTCGCGTGCGTATTCCCAGCGCGTCCAGTTCAAGCCGGCGTTCCTTTATGCGCTGCTCGACTCCTACACGTGGGCTCTGCTCACGCCGGCCGTGCTCTGGCTGGGCGCACGGTTTGCCATCCAGAGAAGGAATTGGTGGCGCACTGTTCCGCTCCAAATTCTCTTCGCGATCGCGTTCGCGATTATTCACGTGCTGATTTTTACGCTCGTTCTGCCGTTGATCGGCTACGAGTCGTCACTGCGCGTGACGAGGTCGGTTTTCCTGGCGAGATTTCATTCCGATCTGCTCACGTATTGGCTTCTGATCGGATTGCGGCATGCGGTGGACTACTATCGCAAATTTCAGGACCGCGAGTTGAAAGCGACACAGCTCGAAGCTCGGCTGGCGGAGGCGCAATTGCAGGTGCTCAAAATGCAATTGCAACCGCATTTCCTCTTCAATACGCTGCACGCCATCTCGGCGCTGGTTCACAAGGATGCCGAAGCGGCCGATCGCATGATTACCCGGCTCGCCGAGTTTCTGCGGATCACGCTGGATAGCGTGGGAGTCCAGGAGATTGAGCTAAGAGGCGAGTTGGAATCCCTGGACAAATACCTGGAGATCGAACAAGTGCGCTTTGGCGAACGCTTGACCGTGGTGCGTTCCGTTGAACCCGAGACGCTGGGCCTGCTGGTTCCCAATCTCATTCTGCAACCTCTGGTGGAGAACGCCGTGCGACACAGCATCGCTCCGAGAGCCGCGGGCGGACGCGTCGAAATTCGTGCGCGCAGCGACGGGAACAATCTGGTGATTGATGTGGTGGATGATGGAGGCGCCAGTGAAACCATTCCGTTGCGCGAGGGTGTTGGGCTTACCAATACCAGGGCGCGGCTGCGGCAGCTCTATGGCCCGGCTCAAACAGTGGAAATCAGCGCGGGGCAGGGCGCGGGTTTTCGAGTAACATTGTCTCTTCCCGCACGCGGGAATGCGCTGGCATGAACATCCGGACGATGATCGTGGACGACGAACCGCTGGCCTGCGAACGAATCCGGATGTTGCTCGACGGTGAGCCTGAGCTGGAGATTGTCTCCGAATGCCGCAACGGGAACGACGCTTTGCGAGCCATCGAAAAACTCAACCCGGACCTGGTGTTCCTGGACGTCCAGATGCCGGAGTTGACGGGTTTTGAAGTGCTCGACCGTCTGGATCCCGCGCGCATACCGGTGGTCATTTTCGTAACCGCGTACGATCAATATGCGCTGAAGGCGTTCGAGGTCAGCGCACTGGACTACTTGCTGAAGCCCTTCGACCGCGAGCGTTTCAAAAGGGCGTTGGGCAGGGCTCGCGAAGAGCTGGATCGGCGAAAAACCGGCGCGGTCAACGAAAAAGTTCTGAAGCTGCTGTCGGAATTGCAACGCAGTAAGAAATACGCCGACAAGCTAATCGTTCGCGCGGGCGGCCGCATACTATTCCTCCGCGCCGACGAAATCGATTGGATCGAAGCCGCCGGAAACTATGTGCGGCTGCATGCCGGCAAGGAAGAATATCTTTATCGCGAAACCATGACCAAACTCGAGGAGCAACTGAATCCCGATCGCTTCGCCCGTATTCACCGCTCGACCATCGTGAACATCGAGCGAATCAAGGAATTGCAGCCGTGGTTCCGCGGCGACTACATGCTCCTGCTGCGGGACAACACCAAGTTGATTTTGAGCCGGACCTATCGTGGACGTTTGAATCTATAAGTAAAATGAAGTTGGTTTTATGAAATGGATTTGTCTGGGGGCCCTGAGTCTCGCCGCCACTTGGTCTGGATTTGCCGATAAGCCGGCTGGATCTCTCGATCCAATTTTTAAGACCGTCCCTTTCGATAGCTGGTCTGAAAAAGATTCAAGCGCACGCTTTCGTTGGTCCACGCATATTTCTTCGCCGGTGCTTAGCCAACACCAGCGCCTGCTGATCGACTTCAAAATTCAAGTGGATGGGGCGGAGCTTGTCAAACGCCGGGGCCAGGGTAGGGTCCAGCTTCTTATTCAATTGCGGGATCAGGCCGGCGCACTTTATCAGAACCACAATTCGATGACGCTCGAAGACGTGAAGCCAGAACTTAGCCGCAGTTATTCCATTTACACCCAGAATGCGCTGGTGGCGCCGGGCGACTATGAAGTTTCTCTTGGCTGGTTCGTAACGGCGACCGGGGAACACGCGGTCGTTCGCCGGCCGTTGCACGTAGATCCGCTTGCCCACGATCCGCTGCCCGATGCCTGGCGAGATCTTCCCTCGGTCGCGTTTCTTCCAGAAGAGTTGACGGCGAGTTGGTACGGGTCTGCGGCCGGGGGTCGCTTGAACCTGCCGGTCGAGACGCCGCGGCCGGTCCGCATCGAATTACTGGTGAATGCATCCCGAACGGAACAGATGGCTCAGCCTTCTTCAGGTGGCAGCCGGCTTAGCGCAAGCATACTGATTCCGGTCATAAACGTTCTCTCGCAGATCAAGCCGGGCAATGGATCGCTGAACTTGGCGATGCTCGATCTGGAACGCCAACGGGTGGGATTCGAACAAAAGGCCGTACGCGAGCTGGACTGGACCAAGTTGCTGGACACCCTCTCCGCAGACAACCCGAATACGATTGACCTGAAGTCACTCGAGCGCCGCCAGCAAAACGCCCAATTCTTTGTGTCCGAGATTCGGCACAGGGTTCAGGCCGGCGTGGGCGTTGAGGGGCTGCATGTGCTGATCGTGTTAAGCGGGATGATGGCGTTCGATAGAGCCGATCTCACCCCCATGCGTGACGCTCCCGATCCCAATTGCAAGGTCTTCTACATTCGCTACCGTTCCATAACGCATCTGCCTTCGCGGGTAGCGAATCCATTCTTTCCCGCCGGGGCCGCCCGACGGCCGATCGGGCGTCGTGGACCCGTTTCTCAAGATCCGGCACTGCAACCAAGGGACGATCTTTTTGTTTTAATCAAGTCTCTCGATCCGCGTCTCTTTGATGTGGCCACTCCCGCGGAGTTCCGCAAGGCGCTCGCCAACATCATGAGCGAAATTGCGCGGCTAGTGTAGCGCGTCAGAAATCCTGTACCTTTCAGACAGCCAGTGGGGCGGACCC
>DATDHK010000449.1:0-4626 GCA_036521635.1 Bryobacteraceae bacterium
AGCGCCATCCACGGCGGCGCGGTATTTCTGGGCGGCGCGGATGGATCGATATTCCGCAGCCAGGGCATAGCGAAGGTGCTGAACACGATGTTCGGGAGCACGCCGTGAAATATTCCGCCCTGGTTGGCGGGAGGAAACACCATGTGGATGGCGGCCGCATCAATCTGGAAACGCGGTCCGTCCACCGCGAACGTCTGCGTGGCGGTGTACCGCGGCTGCGTTCCGTCCCTTAGCCCGACAATATTCTGGACCACCTCAAGTTGATACTCGGCGGCCGGTAGCGGCGGCTGGATGGCGTCGTAGAACTGGATCTGTCCCGGCGCCAAAGTTCCCGCTCCGGTGATAATCGGATCGCTCATTGTTTTCCTCCCGGGCGGTTACTCAAGACCGTGCGGGTCGACGGCGGTGCAATGTCGCGCAGCCGCAGTGCGCTCTGCGAGAGACGGATCGACGGCCAATTCCCGGCGGCCTGCTGCGGAAGAACATCCAGCAGATAAACACCGAGAATCGAGCTGGACGCGTCGCGCGGCTGCGTCACTACGCTGAGATAATCGTGCTCGCCGCCCGGCGTGGCGAACACCAGAATTGTGACGCCTCCGCTGCTGAAGGTCGCGTCGGGCGCCAGCTCTACCTGGCTGCTGGTCAGCCCCGGCCGATCGCCAGGTGCGGCGGTAACGCGAACATTCGACTTCGCCCCTGGCGTCATTCCCACCGCGACCGCGAACGACTGGCCCGTGCCCGGAAAAATCGTTTCGATCCAGCCGGGTTTATCGACTCCGCCGATATCTTGCACCATGTTTCCAGCCGTCATGTCCAAAGCGCTGACGACTCCGCGCGTGACGGGCCGGCCCTTGCTGCGCTCGCGGAGCAGGTTTTGCGTCCGCAGCACGCAATTCTCACCGGCCGCGTAATAAAGGTTGACGCGGACGAGTGTGCTATCCACCTGCCAATTCGCCAGCACAGGGCCCGCCAGTTGGTCCACTCCGTATAGTCCGGCCACTGCGGCGGAATCCGGCAGCGGATGGCTTTCTCCTGGCTGCGCCGTGTGGTCCGACAGAATCTCGCCGTGCACATCGAAGCACATGACCCGGACCGGAATCGCGCCCTCTGTGCGGAGCTCATGCGCCGCTTTCGGATCGATCTTCCACAAGCTCAGCGATCCCGAATATATCGTGGATACCGCGGCGGCGCCCGGCGGCGCGAACGAGCGCAACGCACGCGCATCCACTGTTCGCCGCGCGTCCACCCAGCGGCCGGAGATCGACGAGGCGTGCAGTGGAAGCCCGGCGTGCGCGGCCTGGGCGATGCTTGCGCCCGTGTGATAGCGGCGAATCGCTCCGATCAACTCCGGCTCCCGCGGCTGTGCCGGTTCCTTTGGATGCGCCTGCTCGAACATGCGCGTCGCGGCCAACGGTTTTCCCCGCTCGATCGCGCCGGTCTGATAAATCGTCGGACGCGCCAGCACCGGGCGTTGTTGCAGCACCAGGCTGGCGGAAGTGGCCATCACCGAAAGGTCCGGATTGAGAGGCGCTGCGATATCACTGGCCTGGAGCGCCGTGAACAGCGCGTTGCGGGCGGAGACGGCCGTGGGCGCCATGATCGATCCTTGCAGGATGGCGAATGCGGTGTTCTGCTGCTCCGCCGTGAATCTCGGCGCCGGCGGAATCAGCGGCGTGCGCGCGAACGGAAGTTGCATTGGATTTCCCGGCGTGTACTTCAGGTTGCTCAGCGGAAACGGTCCATAGCTTCCGATTCGAAGATAGGTGGCCGCGGTCAACGTTGCGCCCACCAGCGCGCCTGGAATGAGCATCGTCGCCGGATCGGGTGCGAATTCGGAATCCAGAGCGTCCTGCGACCACAGCGCCGCCGGCGCCCCGTTGAAGGATCCGCCGGCTTCGACCAACCGTTCCGTCAGATTGATCGGCTGCCCGGATTCGGAAACCGTGATCGTGACCGGCGCGTTGAGCGAGATCAATGCCATCGGCCGCACACCGGCCGGGGGACCGGTCAACCGGACATTCGACGCCGCCACCGTCAGGTTAGCCGTCGGAATCGCAGAGACGGCCTGAAGCGAGAAAGGTACGGCACGAATCAGCCAGCCTGCCGCGGTCGATTGCAACAGTCCCTCTGAGACGCTCAGCTTGATGATCTGTTGTTCTCCGTCGTTCGCGCTCAAGGCGGCTCGCCGCGCCCGCGCCGGTCCGGATCGCAACGCGCTGCTGCGTTTCATCGCTTTTTGATCGCCGGAAATGGGCCCCGGCAGGAAACTATCCGCGAACTGGCCCCAGGTGAGGTTGTTCCTGTTGGTGGCCGTTTCCTGCGACCCAAACGGAATCGTGAACGAGATTACGTACCAGCTCACATGCGCCTGGCCGTGCGTCGGAGGTCCTTCCAGGTGCAGGTCCGCGCCCAGTTCCACGGTGAGCGTGATCTTCACGCCCAGGATGGTGGCCTGTAGCGACGCGCCGATGCTCACTTGAATATCCACCGAGTAGTAGAACGGCTTCCACTCCACCAGGAAGTTAGCCGAGGCATCCAGCCATGCGCGCAACGGTCCGGCCGTGAACACGATTTGCAAATACCCGCCGGCCATGATCGCCGTGGGCGTGATGGCGAAATACGCGCCGCCGGCGATGCTCACCGTGCCCACGCCGGCATTGATCAGCCAACTGAAGCCCAGTCTCGGAACCACCGGATAATACACCGGAGCCTGGAACGCCGGATGATAGCCGCCCAGCGTGACCACGAAATCGCCCGCCGAAATGGTGTAGGTCGAGGTGGTGATGTTCTTGAACCACAGGTAGAACGCGAAGCCGCCTGTCAGCTTGCAATCCCGCGCGATGACGTACGAGTTGGGCGTTAGCTGCGCTTCCACCGATACGATGCCTTCAGTAATTTTGATGGCGACCTTGATCCCCAATTCGACGTATGCCAGCGCTTGGCCCGGCGCCAATCCCTTTGGCAAGGGAGCCGAAGTAAGGCCCAGCAACGTGATGGTCCAATCGCGCCCGAACTGCAAAAACAGCAGCGCAAACGAATCCAGGATCGCGAACGAGGTGAAGGTGAGGCCCGCGGCCAGCCAGTATGCGCCGACTTCCGGCGCGATCACTTCATTCAGGGTCTTCAGCGCGTCATTGGGATTCTCGCCGGGGCCGAACGTACCATTTACGACGCCTGACACCAGCGGGAAATCCTGCACACTTCCAACTTGGGGGAGCGTGATATTACGGTTGTAAGCGAAGCCGGCGGCGATCCCGGTGACGAAGAACGCCGGCGGCCCGCCCAGAGGGGTCCTCAGCGCGCCGAAGATAAACAACGATGGAGCGGTGGGGCCGTTCGGATTGTTCGTGGTTGGAACCACGGCGTACGATCCGATCGCGACCACCGAGAAGCTGGCGGCTTTGATCAGCGCCGCGCCGGTGTACATCAAAGGATCGGTGGTCTTGAGCAGGCCGCCGCCGATATTCACGGCGCCGCCGTTGAAGGTGACGTTGAGTCCCTGAAGGTCCAGCGTGTAGCTGGTCAGATCGGTCAGCCTCGTGACCGGGATGCCAACGGTGAGCTGATGCAGGTTCGCCTGCAATCCCGCCAACGCCACGCTGCCATCGAACAACACTTGCAGCAGGGATTGTTTTTGCACCCAGCCCAGCCCGATGGAATTGGCGTGGATCGGGCCGAATGTACGCTGCACCGGAATGATGACCTGCTGGCCGCTCGAGGTTCCGCTCGACAGGTTTACCCACAGCTTCCGCGTGTAGGCGGCCGCCACCGTAAATGACGGATTGGCGGGAGGATTCTTGTCGTTGGGATTCGATCCCGATCCCAGCAGATTTTTGGCGATAGCATTGCCGCCGTCTCCCGGGACCAGCGTGTTGGGCGCCAGCGAAATCGAAATGTCGGCCAGCGTAACTCCGGCGCCGAAGGTCACCGACGGCGAGCCGCCGTTCATGGACAACTGCACCAGACCGCGCGGCTGCACCGAGCCAAGCTGGAAGCGCGGCAAGTTCACCAGCGGCGCAGCGCCGCTGCCTACAAAGTCCATCCCGACGTTGACCAGATTCAACTGAATATTCGAAAAATCCGGCGTAAACGCTCCGCCGCTTTGTGAAATCGGCACGTAGGCCGATACGCCGGGCTTCAGATTGCCGATGTTGCCGCCGGAATTTGTGATCCACGAATCGTCGGCGGCGCCTAGCTGTAGAACGACGTTGGGCAGCTTGGGTACGCGCAGTCCGGGCGCTGCTAACAGCAGCCCATAGTTGTTGGCGTTGTTCGGATCCGGTCCAATCCAGATCCCGCCGCCGGCCGGGAAGCTCAGCACCTGCAACTGCGTCTGGAGCAGCGTGCGCAGCAGATTGCCGAAGAATTCTTTGACGTTAAGATTGAGCAGCGTGTTGAGCGGCGTGAGCGAGTAAACGTCGTTGCTCTTCTGGAGCAGCATGGATGCTACCAGAATCTGGCCCGGCGTGGGGGTCGGCGAGCTCGATACGATGCCATCGTTCAACCACTGCCGCACCCTCGCCTGATTCAGGACCAACGCGGCGACGTAGCGCGGGACTACTTGTGCGAGAACTTGCAACAGCCACTGCTCCACGCGGCCGCCTACATTACCGGGCTGGCCCGTTC
>DATDHK010000450.1:0-5587 GCA_036521635.1 Bryobacteraceae bacterium
AACGCCGGCCGCCGCCACACCCAGTCGGTTTGCCCGGTCGGCGCATACCAGTTTGATGGACTGGCTCCAGCCGTCTACGAAGTTTTTGCCGCGCTGCAGGATTCCAGCGCATCGGGCTTTATCGAATTATTTGCCGATCAGGATTCCGACAGCGCCAGTGTGCAAGTAATGCAGGCGCCGCCGGTCGATATCGAGGTCCGGCGAGAGGGCTCGAATGCCCGCGCCGATATTCCCGTGAAGCTCATGGGCCGCCGCCAGGATATGTCGGAAACGGAGCCAACGCGCGAAATCCCCGGGCCGCACACCACTCTGGCGCCGGGACATTGGGAGTTTCGCGCGCAGGCGCCGCCCGGCATGTATGTCGAATCCATCGCCAACTATCGGGGAGCCCCCCGCCGTCCATGGAAAGCGGAGCGCGTTACCGATTGGTACGACGTTTTCATCGAAGCCCGTTCTCCTTCGAGAATCAGGATCACGGTATCCGACAAGGCCGGCCAAATCGCGGGCCGCGTGATCACCGGCGGCCAGCCGGTGCCGGGCGCGCCCGTTTTCCTCTGGCCGGTGGCGGAATCGGCTCGCCGGTCGCTCAGCGGATCTTTGCAGATGTTGTCGGACACCGATGGACGCTTTCGTTTCGACAGCCTTCCGCCCGGCGACTATCGCATACTGGCAAGTTTCGACATCAACGAAATCGACGAGGAATTGATAGAGCAGAGCCGCGCGGCCAGCGTTCACGCGGACCCGACACAGACTGCAAACATCGAGCTGCCGGTGTGGATCGCCCCGTAGCCTTCCCGTCAGAAAGTGCGTCCGATTGAAAACCGGAATGTGAAATGGCGCTCCCGGAGCGGCATGGGCGCCCCCACCGTATTGGATGCATTCACAAACGTGGCGTTGTTGGGGAAGTAGCTTCGATCAAAAGATGGCGGAGGCTTCAGAAAGCCCCGAAAGCCCAAGGGATTGTAGGCCACGTAGAATCGCAAGGGCGCATCGATCCTGGGCACTCGCACCCGAAGTTCGGCGCCGGTGGACATGCGGATTGTTTGGGTCCCCGGCTGGACGGGAAAAAGCCCGGTGAAACCGGCTTGCGGAAATTGAGAGTTCAGTTGATTGGCCCTGACCCAATTGAGCCGGAGATGCCCCGGAAAACTTAACCGGTTCATGCCGGCATCCGCGAACAAGGCCAGCGTAAAAGGTTCGGTGAGCGGGATCCGATATTCGAAATTCGTGACGATATTCGTATCGCCGCCGGCGTTGACGGTCCTGTAAGTTGGAACGGTCTGCGTGATGTTCACAAGGGTCCTCACACCGTTGACCATGACCGGCTGGAGACGTGGAGAGCCGTCGTTATTGAGCACGTTGACGGAAGTAGTGCTGGGCATGTACGCGGCTGGGCCGATGCTCCAGCTATCGAAACCGCGGACGTCATTTTCACCGCCTATGTAGTAGCGGCTGAATGGAGGAGGAACCCGGATGCCGTATCCGAAGAGAGCACGCCCGGACAAATGCATTCCGATCGCGTGGCCCTTTTTGAACCCGGAGCGGAAATACTTTGCATCGACGCTCGGCTCGATTGTGTGCACGTCGCCCAAGCCCGCGATGGCCGTGGAAATGGCGGCCGCGGCGCCGCGGGTGGGATGGATGGGGTGATCGACAGTGTCGTAAGCGAATGATGGAATCAGTTTGCTGGTCCGAATGTCTTTCAATACGGCGGGTCCACCGCCCTGAAAATCGAGATTACCGAAGTAGTCGCCGGTCGCGGCGGTCAGCGTCGTGAAGTCCGACACATCGTAGGTATAGGTGACTCTGAAGTGGGAAGAATTGCGTATCGGAAATTGCACGAACCCGGCGACGCCGTAACTGTGTGAAATGTAGTTCAGCAGATTGTCCTTGCCGGTTTCGTTGAATTCCGGAATATTCCTCTCGAAGGCAAAAATGGACGACTCGCGCCCCTGGTTGTAATGGAACCGCTGGCCGTAGACGGCGGCGCCGGTTTCGATCGGCTTGCCGAACAGAGAAGCTTTATCAAAGCTTAGCTGCACCCTGCGCAAGCGAACGCCATACTCGGAACTCAGACTCAGGTTTCTGGTCGTGTACGAGAGGCCGGCAAAGCTGCCGGCGAGGCTGGAGTAGCCACCGGTCAAGCGGATGCAGTTGTCGGGGCCGATGCAGGCGTCTATTTTGGGATCGAACGTATGAGGTCCGGGATCGAACGTCTGAGGTTGGGCGTAAGCCGAAGCAGCAATCAGCGCGAGCGCAGGCGGAACGACATACTTAATCAACTAAGCCCTGTCTGATTTACGGCGGCGCAGGAAGGGGAACGCCAGCAGTCCGGCGCCCAGCAGCGCAAAGGTGGACGGCTCGGGAACGGCCGCGCCGGGGGCGTCCGTCCGCAGGGAATTATCGAACGCCAGAAATGAAAACTCCTGGAGAGGGAACCAGCCGTAGCGGTTGCCGCAGCAGATGGCGGCGGTATCGCTGGGGTCGGACAGCTCCCAGGTGTGCAGTGTGACGCCGCTTGAATTTATGATCGATAAGTCCACCACCAGAACGCCGGCTACGTTATGGAAAAAGTGCTGGAAGGTGTACCAGCCGGTCTGCGTAATGGCGAACGGGTCGCGGCCGGGATTCTCGGGGAATGCGCCGCTGCGCCCGGCATTGTTGCTGGCGCTGACCACGAAACGCGCGCCGGATCCGGTGGCGTCGGTGTTGTTGTAAAAGCCGGCGTTGAACACGAAGTCCCTGCGGAAGTTGCCGTCCAATTGGCTGGCGGCCGAATCCCAATCGAAGCGCGTGTCATTGCCGAATGCGCCGCCGACGTTGAGATAAATATCCGCGGAGGTGATGAAGCCCAAGCCGGCCGAGAAGCTCATGTTGTAACCGCCCCATCGCGTGGCGGCGCTGCCATCGTTCTTTTCCAGGTCGCCGGTCACGGCCTCTCCGTGAAAAGAGCCGGTGCGCGATGTTACGCCGTGGGTTCCACTGGCGACGCGAATGGCGTCGTTAGTGCCGCCGAAGACGTCCCAGCCGGAGTTGTTGGATTCGAAGCCTTGAAAGAAAGCGGCGGCCATGGCGGGCGTTCCGGCCAGAATAAACAACAACGGAAGGATGCACTTTCTGAACATGTTAGATCCTCCGATTTAACTTAGTGGGTTAGTATACTTGATGAGCGCCGCTCAGTCAATCCCGCCGCGGCCCCCGAACAATCGTCAGGTCTTTCAATTTCGCCAGCTCCCGCCTCGCAATGACCGCCCAGGAGCTGTTCGGATCCAGCTTCAAATACAGTCTCCAGTGCCGCACCGCCTTCAGCGGCTCGCCGGTGGATTGATACAGCAGCGCGACATTATAATGTGCATCCGCATAACCGGCATGAATGTGCAGCGCCGCCAAGTAATGCACCAGGGCCTCGGCCCGGTTGCCGCGCTCATCGAAAAGATTGCCCAGATTGAAATGGGCCAGCGCGTATTGCGGATCTACTTCCAGCGCGCGCCGGTAGTGACGCTCGGCCTCTTCCCACTTGCGCGCATTGAAGTGCACCGTGCCCAGGTTCACCAGCGCGCCCGCCGACGCCGGGTCGAGCTCCGAAGCCTTCTGGTAGGCGGCGACGATCTCCTCCATCGGCGCGCCCACTTGTTCGAGCTCGAGACCTTTTTCAAACCAATGCTCGGCCTCGCGCTTGGTTTCCGCCCGCCGCGCGACACGCGATTGTTCGGGCGACTGCCCGGGAAACGACAACAGCTTGTTAATTTCGGCTTCGTCGAAATCCAAAAGCAGTTGCCCGGAAATCGACTCCATTTTCCGTCCCTCGAACTGCACCCGGATCTTTTTGCCTTGCGAATAGATCTTCAGCTCGGTAAGGGGATTGCCGATGTCCTTCAATCGCCGGCGCACGGCGTCCACCGCTTTGCGGATTTGCGCCGTGGGAATTTTGTTCTCGCGCAGGCCGATAAGGGTGCGCAGCGCCAGGATGTCGGAAAAGTTGAAAGAACCGCTGGTGGAAACGAAATTCTGCTTTTGCCAGCTCTGAAGTTGCCGGTCGGAGACGTCCAGCAGCCGCCGCACATCCTCCCGCGAGTAGGCCTGTGGAGTTGCCGAAGCGGGCACGGTGAAAGTTTAACAGGGACAGGGGGCCGGGGGCCAGCGAAGTAGCGATTTAGTAGTGGGCTACTTGAATTTTTCTAGGGCAGTTTACCTCCTGTCCAGAGAAGAACAAGGCAGGCCATGAGATAGGCGCCAACCGATCCGCAAAGAATCGTG
This sequence comes from Bryobacteraceae bacterium, assembly GCA_036521635.1. Lineage (GTDB taxonomy): Bacteria > Acidobacteriota > Terriglobia > Bryobacterales > Bryobacteraceae > Palsa-89. Next base: position 4,258 of record DATDHK010000450.1, read on the forward strand.
AACAGCCAGGCTGATCGTTTGGCCACCTTTCTAGCGCTTGGCGCATTCCATGGACGGGTTACACTCTTCAATAGATTTGTAAGTTCGAATCCCTCCGCCGATTTCAGTATTGTCGTCTTTCACAAGCTGTTTGCTGTTGAAGTATCGGGTTTAAGGCTTGAGTGTTGGACAGGTTTCCATGAAGGTTCGCGACGCCATCAAGCTAGTCGAAATCGGATGGGTGGAGACTAGTCCGCACGCGTGGCAGCCATCGGCACTACCACCATCCAGCCAGACCGGGAATCGTAACCATTGCGGGCCACCCATCGGAGGACCTGGACCCAAAGACGCAGGCGTCTATACTAAAGCAAGCAGGGCTGAAGAAATGAAGTACGCGATTTTGTATGCTCCCACATCGACGGGCTACAGTGCGCATGTCCCGGACCTCCCAGGCTGCGTGGCCGCCGCCGCTACGCTGGACGAAACGCGGCAACTGATGAAAGAAGCAATAGAAGGCCATCTCGAATGCATGAGGGAATTCGGATACTCAATACCAACGCCAACAACTGTAGCGGAGGGAATCGAAGTTCTCGTTGACTGAAGCCGCGACGAAAATCCGGCCGCGCATCTGTGTTACACTCTTCAATGGATTTGTAAGTTCGAATCCCTCCGCCGATTCCAGTATTGTCCTCTTTCACAAGCTGTTTGCTGTTGAAGGATCAGGTTTGAGGGTTCGAGTGTCGGACAGGTGGGTGAGCGGTTAAAGCCAACAGACTGTAAATCTGTCCCTCCTTGCGAGGTACGAAGGTTCGAATCCTTCCCTGTCCACCAGTAAAATATCGGGCCGTTGTAGCTCAGTTGGTAGAGCGCGTCCTTGGTAAGGACGAGGTCACCAGTTCAATCCTGGTCAACGGCTCCAGGAAAAGGCGGTAGGTGGTGGGAGGTGGGTGGTAGGAAACCCACCACCTACTACCCGCTTCCTACCAGCAAAGGATTTTTATGGCTAAGGAAAAATTCGATCGCAGCAAACCGCACGTGAATATCGGGACCATCGGGCACATCGATCACGGCAAGACCACGCTGACGGCAGCCATCACCAAGGTGCTGGCCAAACACAATCCGAAAAACAAGTTCCGTTCGTTCGACTCGATCGATAACGCGCCGGAAGAAAAAGCCCGCGGAATCACGATCGCGGTGGCGCACGTGGAATACGAGACCGCCAACCGCCACTACGCCCACGTCGATTGCCCCGGCCACGCCGACTACATCAAGAACATGATCACCGGCGCCGCGCAGATGGACGGCGCAATCCTTGTGGTCGCGGCCACCGACGGTCCGATGCCCCAGACCC
>DATDHK010000451.1:0-12218 GCA_036521635.1 Bryobacteraceae bacterium
GGGGCGAACACGGCGGGATCGGCTGCATCCAGCGACATCGTTCTGCCGCGAGGTCCGGTCACTGCCGGAGTGTTCGAGTTTCACGGCGGCAAAACAATATTTCATCCGGCTTCCGGCGCAGCCGTCCTGATTAATGGCAAAGCGGCCGGCGTTGCCGCGGAGTTGAAGCCGGACACCGAGGGCAAGCCGGATAAAGTGACCTTCGACGGCCTGACCATGTTCGTCATCCATCGCGGCAACCGCTATGCGATCCGGCTGAAGGACACGGCCAGTAAATTTCGCAAGGAGTTCACCGGACTGCAATGGTTCCCGGCGGATCCCGCCTATCGCGTAACCGCGAAATTTGTCGCTTATAAGACACCGATACTGTTGGCTGTCCCGAATATTCTGGGCGAGACTGAAAAGGAACCGAGCCCCGGATATGTTGTGTTCACGCTACGTGGCCACGAATTCCGGCTCGACCCCGTTGTGGAAGACGACCAGCTCTTCTTCATCTTCCACGACGAAACCAGCGGCAAGGAAACTTATGCGCCCGGAAGATTTCTGTATTCGGATTTCGCGAAAGACGGCAAGGTGGTTCTCGACTTCAACAAAGCCTACAATCCACCTTGCGCCTTCACGCCGTACGCCACCTGCCCGCTGCCGCCCAAGCAAAATAGATTGGCGGTGAGAATTGAGGCGGGCGAGCGGAAGTACGGGCACGCCGCTCATTAGCTGTGCTTTTCTACCGCGATGTGGGGCAGGTTGGTAACCTGCCCCACATCGCAAGAAACTGTTCCGGGGCAGGCAAAGCGGTTATTTGTTTAGATAGCTTTTGTGCACCCAACCTTCGCGCGCGGCCCGGTCGCGCGTTTCGAAAACCACATTCTTATCGGTCTCTTTCACCACTGCTCTCGTCCGATCGTTCAGATCCTTCGCCGATGCTTTTCCGGAGTCGGCATCCTGCAACGTTGATTTGACGGTGGTGATGGAGACCGGCTCGAACTTCTTGCCCGGCTGAAATTCAGTGACCGCTTCCACCGAGCTGGCCCGCAGCAGCTTCATCCACAGCTTGGAGAAAAGATCGTGCGAAGCGTAAATATCGGCGCTGTTGATTTTGCCGTCAATCGCAAACGCGTATCCCACCACGTCGCTCTTGCCGTTGATGACCCCCGCCAGTTCCTGTATGTAACCGTCGGTGGATCTGCGTACCGCCGGGGCTTCCATCGTCATCGCGAAGCTGGAGGGCGAGGCAGGCGCACGCGCGGCGCTACCCACCCTGGTGCTGAGTTTCTCTTGCGCCTGGGCCACCTGGTCCCACACTTCATGCTGGTCGGCTTTCATCCTCACGGCCATCTTGAGCTGCTTGGTGGCCACAGCCTGTTGCGATCCATTGAAAGTCGCCACCGATTCGTTGCCGCGCCGGGTCCAGCGGCCGTGTTCCACGCAGAACGATGTGATGTTCACTTTCCCGGATTTCGAGGGCAGAATCAGGTCGTCTTTGAGCGTTCGATCCTGCGCTCCGCCCTTGACGATATCGCCGGATTCGATGAATACATCTTCATTGGAAAGGTTTTCGATAGCGAGCTCATTCACGCTGCGGGTCTCGTAAACGACAACCTTTTTCTCGTCCAGCGCCTCTTCCAGCGTCAATAGTTTTTTGGATGAGCGATTGGGTCCGTGAATCAGAAATACCGAAAGATTTTCGTGCGCGTATGGGCCGGAGATCCGGTAGTCTCCAGTTGGTTGAGTCTGGGCGGCCGCCCGGCGCATCGGTAATAGTGATGCGCAGGAAGCGACGGCGGCCAGCGCGATTACACTGCGGGCAAGCACTGTCATGTATGTTCTCCTTTGGACCTTGGGCTGCCTTGAGCCGCACGGTCTCACCAGACGAATGCCGCGGCGGGAAAGAATCTTTCACCTGAATCGTTCGCGGTCGATTAGGTTATTCTGAGGTCATTCTTATGAAACAGGAATCGTTCGATCCAGGATTGACAACGCAGTTCAGCGGCGAGCTGCGCCGAACCATCAACCGGGATGGCTCCTTCAACGTGCATCGCAAAGGTATGCGGCTGCGGGATGTGAACCTGTATCTCAAGCTGATCGACACTACGTGGCCAAGATTCCTGACGATCGTCGGCCTGGCATTCCTCGCGATCAACATGCTATTCGCGTATTTCTACATGGCGCTGGGAATTGAGCATCTGCAAGGCACGGAGCCCGAAATGAGTGCGTTCGTGAACGCTTTTTTCTTCAGCGTCCACACCCTTACCACCGTCGGATATGGAAATGTTTTTCCGCGCGGCTTCGGCGCGAATGCCGTGGCGGCGCTGGAAGCTACCACGGGCCTGATGTTGTTCGCGCTCGCCACCGGACTGCTCTATGGCCGCTTTTCAAGACCATCCGCCCGAATTCTATTCAGCGATCACGCCATCGTCGCTCCGTATCAGGACGGCACGAGCCTGCAATTCCGCATCACAAATGCGCGGACGAATGTGCTGATGGATCTGAACGCGCGGGTGCTGTTAATGACCGTAGATCCCGTCGACGGCCAACTGAAGCGCGACTATTTCGCGCTTCCGCTGGAACGTCCATCGGTGTATTTTTTCCCGCTCACGTGGACCGTGGTGCATCCCATCGATTCCGCCAGCCCTCTGTACGGGAAGACCGCGGACGACCTGAAGAAAGTGTCCGCGGAATTGCTGATTCTCATTCAGGGATTTGACGACACCTTCAGCCAGCTCGTAAATGCCCGCTATTCCTACCGGCACGATGAGATCTTGTGGGGCGCGAAATTCGTACCGGCGTTCCACGTCGATCCTGCCGGCGACCTGGTGCTGGATATCGAAAGGTTGGATGAGCTAAAAATGGTTGGATCATGAGCCTGTTCACGGTAATCGCCTTGACGCTGGCCATCGGTGTAATAGCCGGCCTTCGTTCACTGACTGCTCCGGCGGTGGTCAGTTGGGCGGCCCAATGGAATTGGATCAATCTTCAAAATTCCCCGATATCGTTCCTGGGATCGATTCGCGCCGCGTGGATCTTGACGGCGCTGGCGCTGGCCGAATTGGTTGCCGACAAGCTGCCTTTCACACCGGCCCGAACCAAGCTGGGCGGTTTGGTGGCGCGCATCGTGACCGGAGGATTGTGCGGCGCCGCGCTATGCATAACTGCCGGTGAATCCTTAATACTCGGAGCGATTCTAGGGGCGATAGGCGCCGTTGCAGGCACATTCGCGGGTTATGAATTGCGGCATCGCCTGGTGACGAAGCGAAACGTGCCCGATCTGGTGGTCGCTCTTATTGAGGACGCGGCAGCGATCGGCGGCGCGTTCCTGATCCTTGCTCAGTTCTGAATCGGCGTCAGTCAAGGCGGCCCCAATCGTCCAGAGCTCTAAGCCGCCCCAACCTCAACCTCGATCGTGCGAACCTTTGGGGGACGCGTGGCTTGTGGCGGTTCGAAGTGCAGCTCCAGTGCTTCCTTCAAATTGGCGAGTGCCTCTTCTTCGCTCTCACCTTGGCTGGCGACATCCACTTCGAGGCACTGAGAAACATACCACTGTCCTTCTCTCCAGATGGTCGCAGCGAATGGTCGTTTCATGACAACATTCTTTCACATGACAACAACGATTCGCACACGCTAACCGGATTCTATCCTCGCCGCTTAACGCCTTCCACAATGCTGGTGCCAAAATTATCGTGGATCGGAGTAATGGTCCGAATCTCAAATCCAGCCGCCCGGTACAGATCGTTCCATTGAGCTTCAGTTCTTTCGCGGCCGGTGATAAAAGTTAGCATCGTAATATCCAAAAGCTTGGCCGGCGTGCCCGCGGTGTTGCCCATCGGCGGCAGGACCGCGTCGACACAGATCACCCGCCCGTCGCCTTGCATGCTGCGGCGGCAATTCTCGAGCAGCCGGATGCACTTCTCATCCTCCCAGTCGTGAATGATGTGTTTCATGATGTAGACGCCGGCGGGCGGCACGGCCGCGAACATATCTCCGCCAACGTATTCCAGCCGGCTCGCGACCGCCGGATCGTTTACGGGAACGCGCTCGCGCGCAACCGGAATTAGCTCCGGGACATCCAGCACGGCCGCTTGCAAGCCGGGATATTTCTCGAGCAGCGCAATCGCCAGGTGACCGAACCCGCCGCCGATGTCCGCAACCTTCCCGACGCCTTTAAAGTCACAGTGCTCAAGGACGCCGCGGAGCGAGTTCAGGCTATTGGATTTCATCGCTTCGCCGAAGTCTTCCAGCTCCTTCGGATTGGCATTCAGGTAATCCCAAAAGTCCATGCCGAAGACTTTGCGGATTTGAGGCTTTCCGGTTCGAACCGCTTCGAACAGCTCCGTCCAGCCCTTATACCAGGGCCCGCCGATAGCTTCCACCAGCTTCTTGACTGAGACTGGCGAATCGGAAGTCAGAACTTCAGAAAGTTCCGTAGGGCCGAACCTTCCCGCAGTGTCCTCGGTGAAAACACCCACGCTGGCGCAGGCCCGCAGCAGACGCTCCAGAGCGCCGGGCGCCGCGACGATTCCATGTGCCGCGACCATTTCGGCGGCGCGCAACGGACCGTGTTGCTTGACCAGGTCTGGAATGCCCATCCGAGTCGCTTCCGAAATAACTTTTGTGACCCACGCCCCCATCGCCATTTGCATGACCACGGCTTGCGGTGGCAAGGACTGCTGGGCTGCTGTAGATTCCATTTAGTTCCTCCTTGTGTAGACTAACGCATCAACGATAGACCACACAGCCGCGCGCTTCGAGATCTTCAAACCAAGCGGGCGGCATTAATGTGGTCACCCATCGCAAATCGAGTTTCTCCAATCGGGGCAGAGCGGCAATGGACGCCGGCAAGTGCGTCAGCGGATTACCGCGGAGATCGATCTGCCGCAGTTCCCGCAATGTCCCAATCGATTCCGGCAGCGATGCCAGTTTATTGTTTCGCAGATGCAGCTCCCGCAAGCGTGACAAACGCCCGATCGAATCGGGAAGCGACAGCAGCCCATTGCCGGATGCCCGAAGCTCGATCAGGCTGGTCATTCCGCAAATGCATTCAGGCAGCGCTTCAAAAGCGTTCTCGCCGATGTTCAGGTAACGCAACTTTGTCAGCCGTTCGAGAGACGACGGCAGCGAAGTCAATCGGTTGTCGTGAAGATAGAGAAAATCGGTGAGACCGTCGAGGCCGGCCAAGGCATCCGGCACGTGCGTCAACTGGTTGTGTCCGAGATCGAGCATGCGAAGTTTCTTCAGCCGGCCGATCTGCCCGGGCACTTCCGGCAAATCGTTGTCGGCCAGCACTAGCGTCTCGATCTCGGTTTGCTCCCATACCGAATCCGGCACGCGGCCCAGCCGCTTCTTCCACAGATTCAAATGCGTCGGCGTCGTCATAGGAAATCGTGATTGTAGCCGGGCGAAATACATTACCCCTGAAGTAAAATACACTTCGAGGATCGCCATGCGCAACACGATCGTCTTTCTTCTAATCTGTGTGGCCCTGGTGTGCGGCCAGATTTCGCCCGGCCAGCGCCAAGCCATTCTTGACTATCAGCTCACCCTGCCGCGCGCCAACCAACTCATCACGGCGATGGAGGCGATGACCAAATACGTAGTTTCTCTGCCCGACTTCCAGAATCGCATCCGTAAGTCGATGACCATGACTCCGGCGGAGCGGCTCGCGCAGATCGAGAACGATCCCAAGGCCATGGCCATCGTCAAACAGAACGGCCTGACGGCTCGCGACTATCTGGTTGGAGTGCCCACGCTGCGCATGGCGCTATTGGCTGCGCAGGGCGGTCCGCTCGCCGCAAGCGTCATCGCCTCGCCGGCCAATGTGGCGTTCGTCAGGGAGCATCTGGTCGAACTAAAGATGAAGATGAATGCCGCGGAGGGGATTCCTTCGCGGAAGTAGCGCCTATTCAAAGTCGATCGGCGGCTGCGCCGAAGCTGCGCAAGCATCTCGATGACGGCCACGGCCACCGCGTGCGGCTGACTGTTGCCGATAAGGTGGCCGCTTCCCGGGGGCCACACGCCATGTACCGCGCAGAGCACTGGGCGAGCCGTTGCTGTAAATCGAGCCAATCGCGATCCACCGCTTGCGCTGGAAAGCACTTCGCCCACCGAGTGTCTGGGTACAGCACGCCTGCCAGAAGGACTGCAAGGATGACGATCGCCAGCAGCTACACACGGCGTCTAGCGCTCTTGCTCGCCGTCGTTCTATGCTATTTAGCGTCACCAACGGCCCAAAAATTCTTCCCGGTCCCTCATGGATTCGCCGGTCAACGAGCCGATCAGGCGTAACAGTCGCCGAATCTGTTCCCTGGTCGAGTAGCGCTTCTGCTGCGAAAGAATGATACCCGCATGCGTGCGGCCAGTTGAGGTCCTTCGTGTGGATCTCGTGATAGTCGCCGATGTTGAATGAGTATAGGGCGCGGCGCTGAGTCGTCGCCAAGGTGAGGTGATCTTCATCTCTTCGACGGATCATGCCTGCGTCGGCGGCCGTGACCACGTCGATAGCACGAGATCGAAGACCTCGGACAAGATCCCCATCCATGGCATCCTCGTCGACGTACAAACGAAGGCGGCTCACATCATTTTTTCATTGGAAAGATTTCTTCCGCCCCTGCTTCTTCGCCGGCGATGTCCGCGTCAATCTCGTCGAGGTTGGCGTGGTAGTAGGCTAAAGCCGCGTGAATTTGCGCAAGAGTAAGATGCTCGATCTTGGCGGCGATCTCCTCGGGAGTTAGGCCCAAGTTGTGCCACATGGCAATGCGGCGAACCGTGACACCCGTTCCAGCGATCAAGGCCGGCCTTTGCGAATCTCCGGAGATCTCTCAATCAGCGTGCCAATGTCGACGATGCCGGGCATGTTGCGCTCAAATTTACAGTATAGATGTTCTGGCGAATCGCGACGGTTTCGCGCCCGTGTTTTCTGGAAGATGTACTAAGCTAGGCTCATGGCCGCCAGTGAACCCGCCCAGGCCCCGCATGAACTTTCGATAAACACTCCCAACGGCCAAACGAAATACGTGACTCTCGAGCGCGACCGCTACGCATTCGGACGCTCCGCCGCCAACGATTTTAGCTTTCCCGATATCTCTTTCCTGTCCCGCGAGCATCTGGCGTTTGAGCGCGATGGAACGAATTGGGTGGTCCGCGACTTGGGCAGCAGAAACGGCACGTTCGTCAATGAAACCCGCGTCGCCGGCGCTCAAGTGCTTCGTCCTAACGATGTCGTTCGCGTAGGGCCGCTACGCATGGTGTTCGACGAAAAAGCCTCGAGCGTCGACAAGGTTATTTTTGTCGAAAATCCTGCCGTAGCGATTGCAGCCACCACCAGCACCACGCTGAAAGGTCTGCTGAGCGACGAGAAGGAGATTCAAGGCGGCGGTCACATGCATGCGCTCATTCGCGCCGGGCGCGAGCTGGCCGGCCACATGCCCCTCGAGAAACTGTTCGACCTGATTCTGCATCTTTCGGTGGAAGCGGTGGGCGCCACGCGCGGCGCATTGATGACTCTGGAAGACGGCGAACTGCTGGTGCGCGCCACTCGGGGCTATGGTCTGCGCATCAGTTCGCACGTGCGCGACCTTGTTCTGAAAGAGCGGCGATCCTTGCTGATTCGCGATGCGCTTAGCGAGGAGGCGCTGGCCGGCTGGCACAGCATCGTGGAGCAGCGCATCCGCAGCATGCTGGCCGTGCCGCTGCAGACCGAAGATCGGGTCATCGGTCTAATTTATCTCGACTCACCGCATCACATTCGCGAATTCACCCGCGAAGATCTCAATCTTCTGACCGTGATGTCGAACATCGCCGCCGTTCGCATCGAAAACGCGCGTCTCACCGAATTAGAGCAGGCCGAGCGTGTCCGCGCCAAGGAACTGGAGCACGCCGCTCTGATCCAGCATTCCATTCTGCCGGGAAACTTCCCTCCCTTTCCGCACCGGAAAGATTTCGAATTGCATGCCGCCATGATTCCCGCCCGGGAAGTCGGCGGCGACCTTTTCGATTTTTTTCTCCTGGACGACCACCACTTGGGATTTGTGATCGGCGACGTCAGCGGCAAGGGTGTGCCGGCAGCGCTGTTCATGGCCGTGAGCAGAACTTTGCTGCGCGCCACCGCTCAGCACCACGTCTCACCCGGCGAATGCCTGTCCTACGTCAATGGATCGCTGGTAGAGCAAAGCATCGCGTCCATGTTCGTCACTTTGTTTTACGGCGTTCTGGACACGCGAACCGGCGAAGTGGAATTCGCGAATGGCGGCCACAATCCGCCCTACATATTTTCAGCCGATGGCAAGTTTCGATTGTTGCCGGAAAAGAGCGGACCCATGGTGGGCGTGATCGAGAACGTTGAGTACCGCACCTTCACTACACAGTTGGCGCCCGGCGAAGGCATCCTGCTATATACCGACGGCGTGACCGATGCGATGGATAAATCCGAGCAGTTCTTTGGTGAACAGCGTCTGGAGCAATGCCTCTCGGAGCATGCGCCGGATCCCGTAGCCCAACTTGTGCAGAGCCTGCATGTGGCCATAGACGACTTTTCGCAACAGGCGCGGCGCTTCGACGACATAACCGTTTTGGCTTTGAGATATCTTGCGTCGTCCTGTTAGACTGCCTGCATGGACAGACTCAGCATCGACGTCATCCCTGGCGGGGACGGCATTCGCATTCTTCGCCTGGATGGGCCGCTCACACTCAGGGCGTTGGTCGAGTTTCAATCCATACTCCGCGACGGAGAGGAGCCGATCACGATCGTCAACCTGGCCAAGGTGCCGTTTGTGGATTCGGCGGGTCTCGGCGCACTGATCGGCGTGCACACTTCATCTCAAAAACTAGGCCGCAAATATGCCGTGGTAGGCGCATCGGATCGTGTGCGGACTCTTTTTGAAGTAGCGGGCATCGAAAAAATCCTGGTGACCTACGACACTGTGGAGGATGCGAAAAAAGCGCTGGCCGCCGTTTAGCGCCTCATCACTTTCCAACCACAAACAAATGCCCGTCATTCTGCGTATAAATTTTCCCATCCCCGCCCAGTGAAGCCGGCGTATACGACGCCCCAATCGCCAGCAACTGAAAAATCTTCTGCTTCAGAACGCCGCCCTGCCCAATCTCGAATACATTGCCGTCCTCGCTATTCGCGAAGACCGTTCCGTTCGCATCGATCACCGGAGCGTTGACGCACCACTCGAAGCCGCTGGGATGATCTGAAACACAAGCCAGTGTGCCGTCCGCATTCCGTGAACAACTCAGCGTATTAGTATTTTGAAAGCTCCATTCCAGCGTCAGGTTCGAGCTGAGCTGGCTGATGAAATATGCCTCCGGCGAATCGGGATTGGTTGCCGTCCGGTCGGGCGGGCAGAAAGTCAGGTCGGCGCAATACGAGCTGCCGCCATAGTGATTGTTCTTGATCACTACGGACCACGTTCCATCGTGACTGTAAATCCCCGGCGTATAATCCCATCCGAAACCGAACGCATTCAGAAAATTCCCGTTCGCATCGAAATGCATCAAGTGCCCCTGGCTGTAGTTGTAGCGGGTGTACGCTCCATAAAGGATCGTTCCATCCGGCGCGACCGTGGGCGAGGACGACGAACTATCGATCACCGTCCCATCCCCCGGCCGATTCGTCGCCGGATCCACCCCGGGCAACGCGCCGGCGCGGCAACCTCCCGGGGCGCCATTCGCCGGCAGCCATCCGCCCGCGGACACCGGCACACCGCAGCCATCGTGAAAGCGGTCGCGCAAAGACGCGGCCCACTTCTTCGTCAGGTCCGGATTGATCGCCACCAGAAACGAATAGCGGCTGTTGAAATGCGCGCGCGTGACGCTATAGATGGTTCCATCCGGCCCAATCGCCGGCGCCACATTCAATGCCACGCGCTGTGTGCCGCACAAATTCGACGCGGACGGAACAGCGGCCGGGCTGGGCGGCCATGGCAATTGAGTCATGCCGAACGTGCCTTGGCATCGCGCGGTTGCGGCCGGTGCTTCGGGCGACGTCAACGTTTTGTAGCTGGCCATGGAAACCGATCCGTCGGGCGCCACCTTTACCAGCCACGAATCCATCGCGTCGTTCTGGAAGAAACCGCCTAGCGGATCCACCACAACCTGGATCGCGTTGTAGTACAGATTGCCGCTGGAATCGGCGGTGACCGGCCCGGTCTCGTAAGTGTTCGGATCCGTTCCAAAGGGCGCGATGCGCTGGACTATCTCGCCGGTGTCTTTGTTGAATCTGATAACGCTGCCGCTTGCGCCGGGAAGGTACAGCGCGCCGTTGGCAAGCACGGCGTGGAACACCGGCTCCCAGAAATCCTGAGTTGACGCGGGCGCCTTCCAATCGCTGCTGAACGATCGGACCTGCACCAGTTGCCCGTTCCGCCACGTGAAGCGGTTCTCGCCCCAGCTCTGCGTGGAAAATCGCGACAGGTCGAACGGGCCGCTCTTGAACTCCATATACACGTCGTTGCCGTCCACCAGCGGCACTTGATAATGCACCAGCAGATCGCCGCCCTCGGCGGCTTGTGCGGTAGGCGCCAGCGGATCGTACACCATGTCCGCGAGAATCCGATTCGCATCCTGCGCCACCACCGCCAAGCTGCCGGTGTGTCGTTGATTCTGTCCCCATTGCGTCCAGCCCGCGCCGCCAATCGCTACGTTTGTCTGGCTGGAAATCGCGGCTCCACCGATTTGAATTTGCAGGGGCTCGTTGTCGCCGTTGGACGCAGTGGGCGGCACGACGAAATTCACCTGATAGACTCCGACGAACTGCGGCGACAACCCGGAAAAAGTAACTCGCGCCGTGGCCCCTCCAATCGAGACGATGGGAGTAGCCGTGGTGTTGCGCGGCGCATCCAGCGAATTGTTTCCCGTCACCGCCGGCGGCGACACCGGACCCAGACCGGTGGTGAACAATTGCAGTGTTTCGCCCGGCGTGGCAGGGCTGGTTTTCGGGACCACGAGCGTGCCGTCCGCGTGAATAGCGATCGCGTAGCCGTGCGCGGAGAACACGGCGGGAGAAAACGAGCTCACGGAAACGGTTTGCGGCGCGGACTCGACACCGTTATTATTTACGATCACTGTTACCGCGCCGCTCACAGCCACTTCCCACGGAAGCTGCGCATTGATCTGCGTAGGAGAGACAAAAAGCAGCGGCGCAAAAACGTTGTTAAAACGAACCGATACGCCAGCCAGCGATGCCGGCAAAGGAATCGCGCCGGCGGCCGCATTTTGTGGCGCAAGATTGACGCCGAAGATTGAAATCAGCGCGCCAGGCGAAACCACGGCGCCGAAACTGGCGGCGTCGACGACACCCCCGGAATTCACGGCCGGAGTCTGGGCCGGCGCGAGCGACGCCAGCAACACAAATAAGCAGGAAGTACGCAACCAATTCATATCATCTGTTAGACCCGGCCGGCGCCGACTTGGTTGCAATCAAGCCGGCAACTTCATTCCATACTTTTTCCGCGATGGCGCTCTGCGAATCGCGTCCATCGATCAGCCGGAAGCGTTGCGGCTCGCGCCGCGCGAGTTCATGATAAGCCGCACGCACCTTGTGATGGAATTCGATGGACTGCTCGTCGATGCGCGCCTCGCTGCGGTCGGCATTGCGCCGGTTGCGCGAGTGCGCGCGCGCAAGTCCGGTCTCGGTGTCGATGTCGACGCACAACGTCAAGTCTGGAGCCAGCCCGCGGCAAGCGATCCGATCCACTTCGAGGACGGTCTCCCACCCCAGTCCACGCGCCGCTCCTTGATAGGCGATCGAGGAATCTGTGAAGCGATCCGACACCACAATCTTGCCCTCGGCGAGCGCCGGCAGAATCCATTCGTCGACATTCTGCGCCCGGCAGGCGAACATCAGCAGCAACTCGGCCACAGGCCGCAATGCCTGATTCGCCGGATCGAGCAGGATGCCGCGAATCTGCTGCCCAATCGCCGTCCCCCCCGGCTCAACGGTTTCAAGCACGGCGTAACCCTCAGCGCGAAGCCGTTCCGCCAGCATCCGCGCCTGCGTACTTTTGCCGCTGCCATCCGGCCCCTCGAAAGTAATGAAGAGGCCGCGGCCCGATAAATGTTTTGGAGTGCCTGATACCACGCGCGATTGATTTTACCGCGAAATCGAATCCGTTTTTAGAATCCGCGTTCATCGGCGTTCATCTGCGGCTAATAATTCTCTTGAGACTTTTCGACCAAGCTCACACCAACGTATTAGCCGCAGATGAAACGCAGATGAACGC
>DATDHK010000452.1:0-2136 GCA_036521635.1 Bryobacteraceae bacterium
ACGCACTGCGCCTTCCCAAAAAACAGCAGCGCCCCCCGTTTCTGCGCCGCCGTCATAGCGCCGGAATCGCCACGCGCAAACTGATCCACCGGCGCATTGGCGAACACCAGCGTAAATTCGAATTCAGCGATCGCCCGCCCCACCATCGCGAAGTCGATGGCCCCACCCTTAGCAACGTCCGGAAAACTTGCGCCAAAAAGTTCCCGATACGCCGCCGACTCATTCAGCCGCTGCAACACCGCTTGCCGGATCGGCTCGTTGCGCGTGCCGGTGTCGTCCGGCGCGGGCAGGATCGTCCCCAACCCATCGTCGAACAAATCGAAATCGGGCGGCATCGTGCCGCGCGTCCCCGTAAATCCGGCCGCCTCAGTCAATTCAGTAGGCGGAATATGCCCCTGCGCCGCCAGCAAATGTTTGATCACCGGATCGTTAGGCGGAAACCGCGTCGCCCCCTCCGGCGCTGGAAACAAAAAGCCCTGCGAGTTATCGAACGGATCGCCGGACGCCGCCGAGAATCGCCCGTTCCACATCAGCTTCGGATAAAACGCGACATTCACCAGCCCCGGCGTGCGCCTCTGATTTCGCGGACCAAACCGATGCGGTCCAACAAAATTGTCATTCTGCACCCCGATCGCAATCGACTGCGTATCCCCGAACGCAGCCGTCGGACTGTGGCATCCCGCGCAAGAATTATCCGAGTGCAGCCCCATGATCTTGTCGAAGAACAGCATCCGCCCGAGGTCGGACAGCACCGGATCCACCGGCCGGCCGAGCCGCTTTTCAAGTTGCGACTCGACCGTACCAGTGAAGCCCGCCGCCTGAAGCGTAGCCCGCAGCCGCTCGTCATCATCCGTCCAAGCGACAACACAAATCGCGAAGAACAACCCAAGTAGTTTCATAAAACCCCCGTGTCGGCTGTAGAGCATCAAATCGGATCGCAATTCGGATCGTTCGACGCCGCCGTCCCCAAATCAGTAAACGATCCATCCGCGTTGATCCGCCCGTTGAAGTAAATGTAAACCGAGTAACTCGGCGCGCCCGGCGTAGTCCCGATCAACTGAAACAGGTCCGGGCCCTTGAACGAAAACGGCTCCAGCGGCGCCGGAAAAATAGCCGTGCTATTGAACACCGAGGTGTTGGAGTAAGTGAAAATATACTGCCCGCCCTTCTCGTCAACAGCAGTTCCGTTCACCTCGTCCAACATCTCGTAATTCAGCGATCCGTCCCGATTTTGCAGAACGGTCAACGTATTCTTCCCTTGCCCGCTGGCCGTCACTTTGAGCTTGAGCAGCGAACAAGTCGCGGCATCCAGCGTCCAGGTCACCGGCCGCCTCAGCACTTGGTGCACCAGCAAATTGGAGTAAGGATTCGGCTGCGGCGTATCCGCATCCTGCTCCTGCACCTTGGCCTTCTTAGCCATTCGCCCGGCCTTCGCCGCCATCGACTGATACCGCTCACTCTCCGTCTTTGGCTTCGTTATTTCATTTTCAGCAGCCAGCGCGCCCGCCGCCATCAGCAGCGCCGCCCCGGCAAAAACCATCACATTCGTTTTCATAACTTGGTCTCCTTTTAATTCGATTTCGGCAACCTGGCTGGCCGCCGATCACACGATGCGAGAATAAATCCACCCCCGTCCCCGCTCAAGCGAAACACTACGCAAACTCCACGAATCACACGGGATTTCGCACTTTTTCGCATCCTCGCATGCTATACTTCTTTAGTTTCCGGACCCCAGATGCCAGAACCGTTGCGCCCCGTGCCGGTGCCTCGTCGAACCGACGAGCCGGTAGACCGCCTGGACTCCTGGAAGGAAATTGCCGCCTATCTGGGACGCGAGGTCCGCACCGTTCAAGGCTGGGAAAAGAACGAAGCGCTGCCGATCCATCGGCACCAGCATGCCCGCCTGGGTTCGGTTTACGCTTTCAAACCGGAGCTGGACGCCTGGCGGGAGGGCCGCAAGGGCGTCGTCGAACCACCACCCAAGGCCGGCAAACCACGCTTGGTCCGCGCCCTCCTGGTCGGCGCGTTGTTGATTCCATTAGCTATTCTTGGCTTCGTTTTTTCAAAATTCCACAATGCCGGCCCCGCCGGCCCGGCATTATCCTCGGTAGTAGTGCTACCGTTCCTTGATCTAAG
>DATDHK010000453.1:0-1577 GCA_036521635.1 Bryobacteraceae bacterium
GCGTTCATCGCGCCTCATGAAAAAACAATGGCCATCTACACGCTGGACATCGCCTCCGGCAAGACAACGCGCATCTGCCAGTATCGCCGCTCCAACAGCTTTCTTCCGCACGCGGGCAACATGCTGGCGTGGTCGCCGAACAGCCAACGGATCGCTTTCGCGGGAACGGGGGAGCCCGATCCGCCGGTGCAAGATCCGCTCGTCGTCACGCGAATACTCTACAAGACCCGCACCTCGTTCTCGGACAATCGCCGCACGCACATTTTTGTCGTCTCCGCGAACGGAGGCGAACCTCGCGCTCTCACCTCCGGCAACTACGATGAACATTCGATCGACTGGGGCGGCGACGGAAAACAGCTCGTTTTTCTTTCAAACCACGAACCCGACCCCGATGCGCTTTTGAACTACGACATCTTCACCGTGGACGTCGCCAGCGGCGCGGTCCGCCAGATCACCCACACACCCGGTGTGGAAATGGACCCGCGCATCTCGCCCGACGGCCATTCCATCGCCTACACGTCCACCAAACGTAAGATCACCACCATCGATAGCGTGGCCGAAGACGCACACGCCTGGGTCGTTCCGATGACCGGTGGCTCGGGCAAAGAAATGAACGCGTCATTAGACCGGCGCACATCCGCCATCGCGTGGTCGCCGGACAGCAAGAGCATCCTTTATACAGCCGGCGATCACGGCAGCGTTATGGGCTGCACCACCTTTCTTCGCACCGACGAAACTTCTTGCCCCATCGGCAAGGGCGCGCAGATCGGGGCGTTTGCTCCGGCGCGAGACGGCTCCCTGGCATTCACGCTCAGCAAGCCGGACATGCCCGCCGAACTTTTTCGCGTGGAAGCGGGCGCGCGCGAACCGCGCCAGTTGACGCATCTCAACTCGCAGTTCATCGCAGCCCGTCAAATTTCAATACCGGAAGAAATCCACTTCAAGAGCTTTGACGGAGCCGACGTGCAAGGCTGGCTCTATCCCGCACTCAATGCGTCTGGCCGCACGCCGATGATCCTGACCATTCATGGCGGACCGCACGGCCAGTTCGGATACGCGTTCAGCGCCGGGGCCCAGTTTTATGCAGGCCGTGGCTACGCGGTGCTGGCCATCAATCCACGCGGCAGCTCCGGCTATGGCCAGACGTTTTCGGACGGCTCTGTCGATAACTGGGGAGGTGGCGACTACAAGGACCTGATGGCCGGCGTCGACGCCGCGCTTAAATCGCACACGAATATCGACGCGGAAAAACTATTCGTCACCGGCGGCAGCTACGGCGGATTCATGACCAACTGGGTGATCACGCAGACCAATCGTTTCAAGGCCGCGGTATCGGCCGCGAGCGTCAGCGACCTGATCAGTTTCTACGCAACATCCATGTATCAGGATCTGGTCCACGCCGAATTCCGCGGCTTCCCGTGGGCCGGTGACAACTACACTTTGCTGTGGAAATGGTCGCCGTTAGCGCACGTGAAAAACGCCACCACGCCGACCATGTTCCTGCACGGCGAAAACGACAACGACGTCCACATCACCCAAGCCGAGCAAATGTTCACGGCCCTGCGCCAGCGCGGTAT
>DATDHK010000454.1:0-9125 GCA_036521635.1 Bryobacteraceae bacterium
CATCTTCTCCTTCGGCAACCACTTCAAGGTCTTCGATAACCGCACACAGGCATTTCTTCGTGAAGGGGCAACTACGAAGCCGTTCCTTTCAACAGTTGATGCTACCTCTTTTGGCTTGATGTCAACACTTGACACAAGCATCCACAATGAAGAACTATACTGAGACAGCCAGAAGAACATCTAGGCTGACCTCAGGGCTTCTCAAAAGTCATCATACGTCTCCATTGTACGCGCCTGCAGCGAGCCGAGTCAGGTGAGGAAATTACTTTTGAGAAGCCCTGGAGATGTAAAATTCCTCTAAAATAAAATGTAAACGTACTGTTGTGCGGATTCATACCGCCAAGCGTTGCAGATTTGGGAAAAGATGTCCGGTTACGAAGCGTCCGTGGCCGTCGCCCAGGGAAACCTGGGATCGGCTCTGCACCTTCTTGGAAGATTTTCAGAGGCGGAAGCCATTAATCTGCGAGCGCTAGCGACCCTCGAAAAACTTCTGGGGCCCGAGCATCCCGACACGGCCACGGTGCTCAACAATCTTGGCGACACCTACACTGCTCAAGGCCGGTACGCGGATGCCGAGGCCAGCTTTCGAAGAGCCGGCGCGATCCGTGAGACGAAGCTGGGAAAAAATCATCCCGACACTGTGATCACTCGCGCGTCTCTGAGCGTTGTCTACCGGCGCCAGGGAAAATACGCAAATGCAATCGAACTCCTACAACAGGCCCTGGCGATTACGGAACCTCTAAATGCTTCCCATCCCCGCGTGGCGGTAATCCTCAACAATTTGGCCACGACCTACTTGGAGCAGGGCAATTTGAAGGAAGCCGGCAAGTTGATGGGCCGCGCAATTTCCATTTGGGAGAAAACTGTAGGACCGGATCATCCGGCTGTGGCCCTGGGTTACACGAATTTCGCGGCGATCAGTTTCGCTCGCCACAAATATAAGGAAGCTGCGGAGTACGACAGGCGCGCGTTGGCAATCAGCGAATCGTGCCTGCCGCCGGCTCATCCGCAAGTGGTTGGCAGCCTGAATAATTTGGGCGCAGCGTTATTCGCGATGCATCAATATGAGGAAGCCGAAGCTCTGTTTGAGCGTGCCGTTTCGCTTTCCGAGAAGTCGCGGGAACCGAACTATGTATACGAGGCGGACGCCCTGAGAAACCTGGCCGACATGTATCGCTACCAGCAGCGCGATTCGAGAGCCAGCGAATACTACCAGCGGACGATTAAGCTGCGCGAGCAGACCCTTGGGGCAAATAGCCGGGAACTGGCCGCGGACCTGGAAGCGTATGCGCTCGTGCTTCGCCGAATGGAGGACTTCGCGGGAGCCGAAAAAGCGTCGGTGCGCGCGCTGGGAATCCAGGTGCGGAACACGCTGCACCCCTAGCATCACGGCTTTTGCGGAACAGTCACAGCCGGCACGTTCTGATCGTGCGCCAACTTGTTGAACGCCGCTAGATCGCCGCCCACCAGTTTCTTAAGCGTCTCCAGTTGCGCGTTCACCTGGCTCGCTAAATCCTCATAAACCTGCGTGGATTGGGCCGTCGGAGCATCGTCCGAACTCTCCACGGTGCCCGCCAAGCCCGCCAATTTGTTGTTCAACTTGATTGGAAAATTCAGCGGATCCTGATTGGCCCGGTTCTTAGTCTGGTACAGCGCCTCTTCCACCGCCGTCAGATCCTTGGACAACTTCTTGGCCGCGTCCACCACTTTCGAGTCCTTCACACGCTCGGCGTATTCGTCGAGCTGTTTGCGAATATCGCGAATCTGGACGACTGCTTCGTTGCTCTGCGTAAGCTTATTGTGAATCTGAAGCGCGACCTCCAACTGCCGGGCATATTCATCAGGAGTCGTCGCCAGGCGCGGATCTTTTTTCACCTGGAAAGACTGCGTCTCGGATTTTCCGTTCGCTGTCAGCCGTACTTTATAACTTCCCGGAACGATGGCCGGTCCGCGCACGTTTCCTGCCCACATGATCAATCCAGGAAAAGTCGTGGCGTCGGGATAATGAAGGTCCCACACGAAGCGGTTCAAGCCGGCCTCCACCGAAACACGAGCTGGGCCCGCGGGCCGTGGACCATCGTCGTCCGCTTCACCCCCCGCAGCGGGTTCTTGCCTGGCGGCTGCCTTGCTCGAAAACTTGCGGATCGGCTTGCCGGAATCATCCAGGAATTCGAGCGTCACCTCGTCCTTCGGTTTGTCTTTGAACGAATAATAGACAGCGGCGCCCGCCACAGGATTCTGCCCTTGTGACCCTCCCGGCGGAAGGCGAAAACCGCCGCGCAGCGTCCGGTAGGTATCCTTCGGCTGGTATAGCTTCTGATCTTCTTTCATGCTTGCGCCGGCGAGTTGATACAGCAGAGGCAGGTCGTCGAAGATCCAGAACGAACGGCCTTGCGTGGCCACTACCAGTTCATTCTCGCGCTTGTGAAAAGCCAGATCGGTAATCGGGACAACCGGCAGATTGAGTTGGAACGACACCCACGCCGCCCCGCCGTTAAACGAAACATACATGCCGGTTTCTGTTCCGGCCACCAGGAGGCCGCGACGATTGGGATCTTCACGAATCACGCGCGTGAACGCATTGGCCGGAATGCCGGAGTTGATCTGCACCCAGTTTTTTCCATAATCGGTGGTCTTATAAAGATAGGGACGGAAGTTGTCGAACTGGTACATCGTGGCGGCGAAGTAAGCAGTGGCGGGGTCGAACGGCGAAGCTTCGATGGAATTCACCTGGATCCATTCCGGAATGCCTTTCGGCGTGACGTTTTCCCAGTGCTTGCCCCCATCCTGCGTCACGTGCACCAAGCCATCGTCGGTGCCGGCCCACAGCAATCCTTTCTTGAGTGGCGATTCCGTCATGGTGAAAATCACGTCGTAATATTCGATGCTGGTATTGTCCTTGGTGATCGGACCGCCCGACGGACCCTGCTTGGATTTGTCGTTGCGCGTGAGATCGCCGCTAATAATTTCCCAACTTGCGCCGCCATTGGTGGTCTTGAAAACATGGTCGCCGGCGCAGTACAGCGTGTTCGGATCGTTGGGCGAAAACATGATCGGATAATTCCATTGAAATCGATATTTCATCGCCTCCGCGCCCGCCCCCATCGGATTGTCGGGCCAGACAGTAACGTTGCGAAGCTGCCCGGTGTGATGATCGTAGCGAGTAAGCAGGCCGTCATAGGAACCGGCGAACACGATGTCGGAATTCTTGGGATCGGGCGCGAGCCAGCCGCTCTCACCGCCGCCGACGTCGTACCAATCGCGCACGCCGATGCTGCCGCCATCGCTGCGGGTGGCGATACGAACGGTGCTGTTGTCCTGCTGCGCGCCATAGGCGTGATACGGGAAATCGTTATCGAGAGCGACGCGGTAGAACTGGGCCGTCGGTTGTTGATCCTGAGTGGTCCAGGTCTTGCCGCCGTTGGTGGAAACGTTTGCGCCGCCGTCGTTACATTCGATCATTCGATTGGAATCGTTGGGCGCAATCCAAAGATAATGATTGTCGCCATGCGGAGTGGGGATGGCGTTGAATGTTTTCCCGCCGTCGTCGGATTTATAAAAGCCGGTGTTGAGCGCGTAGACCGTGTCGGCTTTTAGCGGATCGGCGAAGATGCGCGAATAGTACCAGGCACGCTGCTGCAGCTTGCGCTCGGAATTGATGCGGGTCCAATTCTTCCCGCCATTCTCGGATCGGAACACGCCACCTTCCGCGGCTTCCACGATGGCCCAAACGCGATCGGAATTGACCGGCGAAACGGTAATACCAATGCGGCCCAGGACGCCTTTCGGCATTCCGGGAGCTTCGCTGAGATCGGTCCAGGTGTCGCCGCCGTCGATCGATTTGAACAGGCCACTGCCCGGTCCGCCGCTCTCCAAATCCCACGGTGTACGATGCACATCCCAGAAAGCTGCGTAGATCGCATTCGGGTTATTGGGATCCAGAACCAAATCAATCGCGCCCGCTTTCGGGCCACGCGTGTAGATTTGTTTCCAGGTCTTGCCGCCATCGTTGGTGCGATACACGCCGCGCTGATCGTTCGATCCCCAGAGATGGCCGAGGGCGGCCACGTAAACGATGTCGGGATTCTTCGGATGAATGCGAACTGCGCCGATGTGATATGAGTCCTCCAGGCCAACGCGTTTCCATGTTTTGCCCGCATCGTTGGACTTGTAGACTCCATCGCCATGGGATGCATTGCCGCGAATATCGGGTTCGCCCATACCGACGTAAACGATGTTCGGATCGGATTCCGAAACAGCGATGGCGCCCACCGATCCAGTCTTGATCTGACCGTCGGTGACGGGCAACCAGGTCGCGCCGCCGTCAGTTGTTTTCCAAACGCCGCCGCCGGTGCCGCCGAAATAATATACGCTGGGCTGCGAGGTCACGCCCGCAACCGCGTCGGCTCGCCCGCCGCGAAAGGGTCCAATGCTTCGATACTTCAGTTCCTTGAGCGAATTGAAATCGGGCTGAGCGAAGACGAGCAGCGCGGTGGCCAAAAAAGCTGCGAGGGTTTTCATATCGGTGGAGATAATAGCACAGGGGTTCGGAACGGTACTACACTGTTCAAAATCTGAATCTGAATACGATACGCACGGATCTTGCGCCGCCCGCCTGGAAAATCGGCGCCAGGCCGCTGCTGGGGCTGCCGGTGCCCAACATCAAATTCAGCATGGATGTCGATTGGCCGAACAGCGGACTCGACAGGAACCGAATCGGATCGGCGAAATTGGCGTGGTTCAGCGCGTTGAACGCCTCAATGCGAAGCTGCAACGAGCGTTGTTCCTTGACGAAAAATTCGCGCCGCAGCGCCAGATCGAGTTGCGACATTCCGAAACCGTAGAGCGCGTTTCTTCCTAAATTGCCCTGCCCGGGAATCCCCAAGACTGTGTTGGGAGCTCTCCGAAATGCATCGCGATTGATGCGGCGGCCACCTGGCGCGGACCCATCCGATATCCATAGCGGCTCACTGCCGAAACGATCCGGCCTGAAAATGTTCTCATAGCCGATGCCCTGGAACTGCTCCGATTCCAGCACATTAATCGGAAATCCCGTTCGAGCGCGAAATGTTCCGTCGATTGCCCAACCCCGCCACCAGGAATTTCGAGCGGTGCGTTGCGTCTCATAGGTGAATGCCGCGCTCAAAGAGTGACGAACGTCGAAGTCGGACGAAGCGCGATCCTGCGCCGGCGTCAACTGCGAACCCGCCCAAAAAAGACTTGAATCCGCTGAGCTGTTATCGATGGAATGCGACCACGCGTACGACACCAGCGTTTGAAGTCCGCGCGACAACCGCCGGCGGTACTGCGCTTGGAGCGCATGATATTCCGATGAGCCGTGATTAGTAGATAGCGCGACCAACAGCGCCGACGTGCTGCCCGGCCCGCCCAACTCACGGCGGATCAGATTATCGCTCGACGAACCCATGTAGCCAACAGACAGTACGTCGCGATCGCTGAACGCTTGCTCGATGGAAGCGTTCCACTGTTTCACCAGCGGCAGGCGCAGGTCCGATGGAAAGCCGAAAGTGAGTTTAACGTTAAAGGGTGCATTCCGGCCACTGTTGTATTCGGAAACATTCAAAGGTCCGTGATTCACCAGGTCCGTCGCCAGGCTGAGGCTCGAATCGTAATAGAAACCCATGCCCCCGCGGATCACCGTTCGTCCGCGATCCGTAAGCTGATAAGCGGCCCCAAAGCGCGGCGCGAAATTTGCATAGGTCGCGGGCCATATGGCCTGAAGGGTTGCTGGAGAACCCTGCTGCGGCGGATCCAGAAACATAGAACCCGGGCCAGGATGAGGCGCCGGGCTGATCTCCCATCGCAGCCCGTAGGTAGCCGTGAGTCTGCGGGTCAATCGCCAGGTATCTTGTGCGAATACCGAAATCTCTTTCAGAACGGCGGAAATGGATTGTTGCGGCGCTGGCGTCTCCCAGAAATTACTGCTGGTGGCGAGGTCCGCCACGGTGTCCGCCAGCAGGCTGAGCGAGGCCGTAGCGTCGTCGCGCACGGGGGCCAAACGGCGATAGTCCGCGCCGAATCGAATCGCGTGCGTGCCGATGTTCCAATTCCCGGCGGGAGAGATCTGATATTGCGATTGACGGCGCTGGCCTTCAGATCCGGCAACTATTTGTCCCATGCCGGCGATCGACAAACGAATCAAATAATCGCAGACGCCGGGCACGTGCAGGAAGAAAAAAGTCGTTGGCTCGAACGCACACGCCGGTACGGTTCCCGATCCGGCTGGCTGCCAAACGGAATTCACTTTTGCATTCGAAGCGTTCAGGCGCACATCGAAAACAAGATTCGGCCGCGCGCGAAGATTGACTCCCAAAGTTATGCTTCTGGAACGAAGGTCCAGCGTGTTCACGGGATTGCTTCCGAACTTCGTGGACGAGGGCGACTCATTGTACCGGGCGAACCCGGTCACACGCGAGCTGAATGCATGATCCAGCCGCACAGCCCCGGTATCCAATCGCGCTGGACGGCTTATGCCCGCCGTCCATTCCGCCAATCCGTTCCCCAGATCGGGGCCGTTCGGTTCGGGCAGAAGGCTCAAAAGCGGTCGAGCCCAAACCAGTGCGTTTTCCCTCGCGTCCAGAGTTGGTACCGGCTGGTTCCACACAAAGGGCTGCCGCAGCCGCATGCCTTCATAGGAGAGAAAGAAGAACGTATGGTCGCGCCAGACGGGTCCGCCGAGCGTTGTTGCAAACTCCTGCTCGCGCTGTGGCGCCCGGCCATCGCGGTTCCGGTTGGCAAACCAATCGTTCGCGCCCAGCACTTCATTTCGGAATCCGTACAATAACGATCCATGCAGCTCGTTCGACCCGGAGCGGCTGATCAGCGAAATCTGCGCGCCCGGCAATCTTCCGAATTCCGACATCGTCGTGGACGTCTGCACACGCGCCTCTTCCAGCGCATCCAGCGAGACCAGGCTGTCCAGGCTTCCGAACGCAGTCATCCCGGGAAGCGTTCCGCCCGTGGATTGCGCGGGCAGACCGCCGCCGCCCACGCCTGAATTCGCGCTCACTCCATCCACCATGAAGTAGTGCGTGTTCGGCCGCTGACCGTTCACGGTGAACTGGCCCGCTTCACCGCGCGTCGCAGGCGTGACCAACGTTCCGGGGGCAAGTTCGAGCAGCGTCAACAGGCCGCCCACATTCAGCGGCAGGTGTTCAATCTCATCGCGATTCACCAGCGTGCTCACTGAGATTTCGTCGCTGCTGAGCAACGGCGCCGATCCCTCTACCGTCACCGTTTCCTGCAGACTGCCAACTACGAGTTTGAAATCCGCGCGCGCCGGTTGCGATTCGGTCAGCTTCACTCCGAAGCGGATCATGGTGCGGAACCCTATCTTGCGCACTGTGATTTTGTAGACGCCCGGCTGCAAGGAAGAAACGATATAGCCTCCGTCGGACTGTGATTGCGTGACACGCCGAAGACCAGAGTCTTCGTTGACCACGGTAATCGTCGCGCCCGGCACGGAAGCTGCGGATGGGTCCACGATCAGCCCTGAGACGTGGGTGTAGTTATCAGCCAGGATCGGCAGTGTAATGGTGAAAACAGCGAGAACGAGGGCCGGGAAGCGCCCAAACTTCACTTATCTCTCCGTGTTTGCTGAGAGGCGATCGTACCCTTCTAATTTAGCGCGTAACTCGGTCAGGTTGGACAGCAGTTGCGCGGGAACCTGGTCGTCGGCCGATTCGCCCGGCGCCGCCGCGAACATCACCGCCAGAAGTTTCTCCACGCGGCGAGCGGTTTGGAATAGATCTTCCGTGGCCGGCTGCCACGCGCCGGTCAAGACGCCACCACGTGTGCCACCCGAGGATGGCAGCACCGGCTTCAGCATGCGATTCAGCTCCGCCGCTTGTTGACGAAGCGCGGCGGTGTGCTCCTGTTGCAGACGCCGCAGAATTTGTCGATCCTGCACGCTCAGTTGCGCTTCCACTTCGGGTGGAAACAATTCGGCCAGCCGCCGCAATGCATAGGCGCGGGACATCATGGGTTCGCTTAGATCCAGAACCTGCGACGCCAGTTGCTCGAAATTGGCGCGGCCGCCCACTTGCGTGGCGATCCGGTTTTGCAATTGCTGTACGTCGGCGCTCGCGGGGCTATCGTTAGATGCCCGGCTGGGCCGCGCACTGGGCGATGTGGAATCGGCAAAACGAACGACAACGTGTGGTTGAGAATTCAGCGCATCGTGGATCTCACGCTGGCGCGCGGGATCGATGCCAACGCCGGAGACAACCACTTCGTTGCCGTTGCGCGAGATTTCGACGGGATCGCCCAAGTCGGCGCCTACCTGATGCAGCGCGGCCACTGCCCGCAGTTCATCTCCGGCGGTCGCAAAAGTATTTGAAGTAGACGGATTGGAATCCGGCGTCACGTCCGGCGTGGTCTTCAACCGGCCATCCGCGGAATGGCTTGCGGAGGCGGCGATCTCGCTGGGCGGAACACCGTCATCCGCCAGCTCGGTAATCTCCACCCATTCCCGATTGCGAAATTCGAATCGTCCTTCCACCGGCCGCAGATCCTGCGTCCGAAGTTTCAGGGTTGCTTCCGTCAGTTCACTGGAAGCGCTATCGGTCCGAACGCGATAAGACTCGCGGTCTTCGCTGACTTGATCCTGCTTATCGCGAAGCTGACTTCTCCACGCTTCGTATGATTTGGCGCTCAGCGGATTATTCCAATCGTAGTTGGCCGCGACAAATAACGCTTGCACAGAATTCAAGGCCTCCGCATCGGCGGACGCGGAAGCCAGTTTCCGCCCCGGCCCCGCCAAGCGAGTCAGACTATGATCCTTGGTTCGAATCTGAAGCCGTCTCGGTTTTTCAACGCGAGTCTCGGCCGCCAGAACAGCCTTCCGCAACAGTGCAGCGGCTTGAACGGATGTTGTCACGTGGAACCGGGAATAGAGCCCCCAAACGATCATCAACGCCACGGCCACGGGCGCCCACCTTTTTGCGTTATGCACGGGCCACCGCAAACCCTGCGCTACTCGATCCATGAAGCTGGGGCGCGCAACTACCGCATCGATTTCGGCGAAGCGTTGATAGATATCGGTCCAGGGAGCGGGCGGCGGCGGCAGGCGCCGTTGAAGAACGTCCTTTCGATAACTGACGCAC
>DATDHK010000455.1:0-2891 GCA_036521635.1 Bryobacteraceae bacterium
GGCGCCAGGATTGTCGGGAAATTGTTGATAGATGGCGATGGCTTCGGCCGGTTGCTTTTCCGCTTCATACAGAGAAGCAAGTTCCAGCAAACCATCGCGATAGTTCGGGTTCAGTTCAGCGGCTTTCTTGAAGTGCGGGGCCGCGTCCAGGATGCGATTTTGCTTGGCCAAAGCGCGGGCGAGGCCGCTTTCCGCGTCGGGGGATTTTGGGTCGGCCTCCAGTGCAACGCTGAAAATCTGCTCGGCCTTCGCGAATTCGCCGGACGCAAAGAGCGCCGACGCCAGATAGAAATTGGGCCGGTACTCCTTGGGCTTCTGCGTCACCGCCGCCGTGAGATAGGGCGCCGCTTCCTCGCCATGTTTTTCCCGCAGCAGCGAGATCCCGAGATTGAGCTGCGCCTGATACAGATCGGGCTTCATCTCCAGGGCTTTTTTGTATTCGGGAATCGCTTCGGCATCCTTGCCTTGCAGGCTGTAGGCCAGCGCCAGGTTGAAATGCAGAGCGAAATCCTTAGGCTCGGCGGCGATTGCGTTGATGAAGTGCTCGACTGCCGCGGGATAGCGTTTCTCGTCGAGCGCTTTGAGGCCTAGCTCGTAATAATTGCTTTGGAAAGCGAGGAAGAGGAGCAATACCGGGGCCGGCCACATACCTGTATTTCTATCTTAGCCGCCCGGCGATTCAAGTAAACTGAAGGCAGTCTCGCACTTCAGCCGGCCAATGTATTTGTTCCGTCATCTTGCACTTTGCATCGCTGCCGCCGGAATTGCGTCCGCTCACGGCGTGCCGACTCCCGCGGCCATCGGCCCGCTGCACATCCAGGGCGCCAACATAGTCGACTCCACCGGCCAAATCATTCCGTTGCGCGGGACTCAGATGCCGGGGCCGAATGCCGACGTGAACGCCGTGGAATTTGGCATACTTCGCTTGCGTTGGAACTTCAACGCGGTCCGCCTGCCGGTGAGCAGTGCTATGTGGCGGCGAGACGGCCAGGCGTATCTCGATCGAGTGGGCGCAATCGTGAAAACCGCCAACGACGCCGGCCTGGTCGCGGTGCTTGCGAATTTCGAAGACGGCGCGGGCCTGCCGGTGGCGAGCACGGGGACATTCTGGAACGCCTGGGCGGCGTACTTCAAAAACACGCCCCTGGTGATTTTCGATATTTTCAACGAGCCGTCCGCGAGCAGCGTGCCCGGCCACGTCAACGGCCAGCGGCTTCCATCCGATTGGCGATTTTGGCTGAATGGCGGAGGCTCGTTCGTAGGCATGCAGACGCTGGTGGATGCCATCCGCGCTACCGGCGCAAATCAGGTAATCGCGGCGTCGGCGTTTCACGACAACCTCGATTTTCAAGGCTTCACGTCCGACTATTACATTCGCGATCCGAACATCATTTACGAAGTACATCCGTTCTTCGATCATGCCTTGACGGACCAGGATCGTGATCGCAATTTCGGATTGCTGACCAACAGCGTGCCGGTCTACGCCGGCGCTTGGGGCCTTGATCTAACGCAAGATTCGCCGGCTTGCCGCAGCGTTCCCACCGATGCGCAACAGGCCGCCGATCTGCTTTTTCAGATACTCGCGTACTTCGACCGGCGAGCTATATCCTGGACAGCGGCATCGTTCGACGCGAACAGCCTGGTGCAAAACACAACAACATTCCAGCCCACGCAATTGGACCGGCCGTGGAAATGTGGCGTCGTGACGAGCCCTGAACCCGGCATGGGCGAAGTCGTGTTGCTTTGGCTGACTGGCGACCCTACCGGATTTGGCGTGCTGGCGGCGGACCTGGTGGCAAGCGCAGCCGGCGGACCGGCCGGCCCCGTAGTGCCCGGCGAGATCTTGAAACTTTTCGGCTTCCTGTTTGGTCCGCCGTCGGATTTGATTTCGAGTTACGACGCGCAGGGCAATTTGCCGATCTCGCTCGGAGACGTTCGGCTCTTATTCGATGGCGAAGCAGCTCCGCTGTTCGGCATCGGACCATTTCAGATTACGGCGCAGGTTCCGTATTCATTGGCTGGCAAGAGCGAAGTCGGCGTACAGCTTTTCTACAAACAGATTCCGTCGAACACAATTACGCTGAAGGTGGTGGTTGCCGCGCCGCGAATCGTGACCGCGCTGGGATCGAACGAAGCAATGGCGCTCAATCAGGACGGCTCGCTGAATTCAGCCGGGAATCCCGCGGCGTCCGGTTCGGTAATCGCACTTTTTGCGACCGGCTACGGGCAAACGTCACCGCCGGGTGTGACTGGAAAAGCGGCTCAACTCCCGTATGCCATTCCGCTGCTGTCGGCTTCGGTCAGCATTGGCGGCGTTGCAGCGGATTTGTTATATGAAGCGGAGGCGCCCGGATTTGTGGGCCTTCTGCAAGTGAACGCCCGCGTTCCGGCCATTGGCACGGGAAAATCCAGAAGCGTTCCGATCGTCCTCAAGCTGGGCGATCAGTCGAGCCTCGCGGGTGTGACGATCTCGGTCTTGTGATGGGTTGAAATGTGGGGCAGATTGTTAATCTGCGGCCGATTGGTAATCGGCCCGTCAATAATAAAGCTTCACCGAATAGGCCGATTACCAATCGGCCGCAGGTTACCAACCTGCCCCACACAGAAATGGTAATGGAAAAAACATAGGGCTTTCACCGGAGGGACTTCCTAGGCAAGATCCTGTAGCATCGGGTCATGGTGATCCCGGTTCTCTTTTTTGTTGCCGCGCTCACCGTCAAGCAGGATCGGACTCCGCTGCGCGCGGGCTGCGACGCCGCGGACGAAATTATTGCGAGCCTGCCGTCCGGCACACCCGTCGAAGTGCGATTCCGTTTGGCCGACGGATCGGACTGTTTCAAGATCGGCGCTACGGTTGACGGCAAGAACGTGATTGGTTATCTGCCGGCTTC
>DATDHK010000456.1:0-7897 GCA_036521635.1 Bryobacteraceae bacterium
CCGCCCTTGCGCGGGTTCTGCACGTTCACCGCCACCACGAGCTGCGGCTACAGCTTTCGCGATCGCTCGTTAGACGCGGCCATCCAAGCAATGGTGGAAGACGGCATCGGCGAATGCGAACTGTTTTCGCCACACATCGAGCCGAAGCAGCCCCGTGCGCAGGGCGCGGGTGGAGTTCCGCCGGTCAATGAGGCGGCCCGTGCGGCGGCCCGCGAGGCTCGCGCAGCCGCGCGCGAAGAACTTCGCAACTGGCGTTTGACTGTTCCCTTGGACGAGATCAAAGCCGTCCGCAAAAAATTCGACGATGCCGGCATCTGGCTCTTCGCCTTCAACTTGAGTTTCCGCGAAGATTTTACGGACCTCGAAATCGACCGCGGCTTTCAGATGGCCGAAGCCCTGGGCGTCAAGGTCATCACCGCGTCGTCTACCTTGAGCGTCATGCCGCGCGTGGTTCCATTCGCCGAAAAGTACAAACTGACAGTGGGCGTGCACGGCCACAGCAACGTGAAGGATCCGAACGAATTCGCCACGCCGGAGAGTTTTACGAAAGCCATGGCGATGTCGAAATACGTCGGCGTCAATCTGGACATCGGACATTTTTCGGCCGCTGGGTTCGATCCGATCGAATTCATTCAGGCTCATCACGACCGCATCACCAACATCCACGTGAAGGATCGCAAGAAAAACGACGGGCCAAATACGCCGTTGGGCGAGGGCGACACTCCCATCAAGCAAGTCCTGCGGCTCATGAAGGAAAAGAAATACAAAATGCCGGCCAACATCGAGTACGAATATAAGGGGACCGAGGACGCCGCCCTCGAAGTGAAAAAATGTTTTCAATATTGCAAAGAGGCGCTGGCTTGAGATATTTGACGGGATTGCTTCTGGCCTGTGTTCCCTTGCTCGCCCAACCGCCCGTCCAACCTCCTGCTCCCCGCCGGCCCGGCAACAGCTTTCTGATCAGCCGCTCCGTTCCGGATCCAGCGGCGGTCCAACGCGGACGGAAAACGTTCGTCGCGGCCTGCGGCTTTTGTCACGGGTCCAACGCCAACGGCGGCGAGGGCGGACCGGACTTGATTCGTTCCGTGCTCGCGCTGGATGACGAAGGGGGCGACCAGATCGGCCCGGTAATTTTGAAGGGACGCCCGGACAAAGGCATGCCCGGCTTTCCGATGACCGGCGAGCAGATCAAAGATATCGCCGCCTTCCTGCGCGCCCGCCAGCAGGCCGCCATCGATCGCGGATCGTACGTGATCCAAAATATTGTCACCGGCGACGCCAAGCGCGGTGAAGCTTATTTCAATGGCGCCGGCCGATGCAGCACGTGCCATTCGCCAACGGGCGACTTGGCCGGCGTCGCCAAGAAATATGAACCGGTAGCGTTGCAATCGCGTTTTCTCTATCCGCAGATCCGCACATTTCCAGGCCGGGGAGGTAATGCGGCGCCACGCAAGAACCCCACACTAGTGACGGTAACCTTGTCTTCCGGTCAAAAGTTTTCAGGCGCGCTGGAGTCTCTAGACGATTTCAACGTCGCCCTGCGCGAGCCCTCCGGCGACTATCATTCCTTCGAGCGCAACGCCGGCATGAAAGTAGACGTGCGCGATCCATTAGCCGCCCATGAAGAGCTACTGCAAAAGTACACCGACGCAGACATGCACGACATCCTAGCCTACCTGGTGACCCTAAAATGAAACAAATGTGGGGCAGGTTGATAACCTGCCGCCGATTGTTAATCGGCGTATCGCTTGCGACGCTTCATTGGACAAGCCGATTTTCAATCGGCCGCAGGTTACCAACCTGCGCCACATTGTTCGTAGTTTCTCTCTGCGCCCAAACCCTCGACCCCTCCAAACTCCTGAAGCAGCCGACCGACACTTGGCCCACCTACAACGGCGACTACTCCGGCCGCCGCTTCAGCCCGCTAACAAAGATCAACAGCTCCAACGTCTCGTCAATGACCCTGTCCTGGGTCTATCGCCTGAATACCGGCACACCCTCCGCGGGCGGCGGCTTCGGGACACAAATCAAATCCACACCGCTGGAAGTCAACGGCGTGCTCTACTTCGCCGTCCCCGATCACGCCTGGGCCGTCGACGCGCGCACCGGCCGCGAGCTCTGGCACTATCGTTGGGAGACGCACGGCGGCATCCACCTCGGCAACCGCGGCTTCGGAATGTACGGCGATTGGCTCTATTTCGAGACCCCCGATAATTACCTGATCTGCCTCAACGCGCGCGACGGCACGGAGCGTTGGCACGTGGAAATCGCCGACGTCAAGCAGGAATATTTCTCAACGCCCGCCCCGGTCGTGATTCGCAACCACATCATCGTCGGCGTGGGCGGCGACTCGTTAGACGTCCCAGGTTTTCTGGAATCGCGCGATCCGGAAACCGGCAAACTACAGTGGCGCTGGAACACAACGCCGCGCAAAGGCGAACCCGGCGCCGAAACCTGGCCGAACGCGGACGCCATGGCGCACGGCGGCGGCATGACCTGGCTGCCGGGCACGTACGATCCTGAACTCAACTTGTATTATCTGGGCACCGGAAATCCGAATCCCGTGCATGCGGGGCAAGGGCGCAAGGGCGACAATCTGTGGACCTGTTCGATTGTCGCGCTCAATCCCGACACCGGAAAACTGGCTTGGTACTTTCAGGCTTCTCCGCACGACACGCACGATTGGGATGCCGTCGAAACGCCGGTCCTGATCGATGGCAAAATCGACGGACAGCCCAGAAAGCTGTTGGCGCAGGCCAGCCGGAACGGCTACTTTTTCGTGCTCGACCGGACCAACGGCAAGAACGTGCTGTCGACTCCATTTATTCCGATCAACTGGGCGAAGGGAGTGGACGCCAAGGGCCAGCCCATTCCCGACCCAGACAAAGATCCTAAAACAGACGGCACGCTGATTGTTCCCTCGTCCGACGGCGCCACCAACTGGCCGGCTCCGAGTTTCGATCCGGACACCGGTTTGTTCTACGTCAATACCGTGACATCCTACAGCGTCTTTTATCTCACCGATACCGACGACAAACCGGAAGGATATGGCGGGCGCGACGCCGGCGTGTTCTCAAAGAGGGCCTTGCAAGCGATCGACTATCAGTCCGGAAAAACTCGTTGGAGTCATCAATACGCGGGCAGGGGAGGCGGCATGTCGGGAATTCTGACCACTGCCGGCAAGCTGCTATTCACGGGCGATCCGACAGGTAATCTGATTGCGTACGATCCCGCAACGGGCGGCATATTGTGGCACGCGCGCCTCACCGCGCCAGTCAGCAACGGGCCGATGACCTACGAACTGGACGGCCGGCAATATCTGGTAGTGGGGGCGGGAGACACCCTGTACGCCTTCACGATGCTGCGCGAGTAACTACTCGCCACTTTGCTGCAAGAGTTTGGCTACCAACGCCGTCCATCCGGTTTGATGGCTGGCTCCAAGTCCGGCCCCATTGTCGCCGTGGAAATATTCGTAGAACGGGATGTGGTCGCGGAAGTGCGGATCGGTTTGGAACTTCTCCGTGCCTCCGAAAACAGGGCGGCGGCCGTGTTCGTCTCGTAGAAAAATGTGGGACATGCGCCGCGACAGCTCCGCCGCGACGTCCGACAAATTCATCATCACGCCGGAACCGGTGGGACACTCCACCTGAAATTCGTCGCCGAAGTAGTGATGATATCTCTGCAAGGATTCAATCATCAGATAGTTCACCGGAAACCAGATCGGCCCACGCCAGTTGGAGTTCCCGCCGAACAGGCCGGTGGTGGATTCAGCCGGCTCGTAATCCACGCGGTGCTCGTGCCCGTCCACGCGAAGTGAAAACGGATGATCTTTGTGGCAGCGGGAAATTCCCCGGATGCCGTAATCGGAAAGGAATTCCTTGGGGTCCAGCATCGTTTCCAAAACTCGCCGCAACCGGGATGGATGCACCATCGATAGCAATATTCGCTCATCCACGCCATGGCGCGTGATGGACGCGATATTGCCGCACAGGTCCGGCCGGTGTTTGATGAACCAGGACATGCGGCGCTTGAAACCGGGCAGCTTGTCGATAGCGTCCACATCCAGCGTGGTCACCGCGAACAGCGGAATCAACCCGACCAGCGATCGCACGCGCAACGGAATCTTATAGCCGTCCGGCAGACGCAGCCAGTCGTAGAAAAATCCGTCCTGTTCGTCCCACAGGCCGTCGTCGCCCAGTTGGTTCACGGCGCTCGAAATGTACAGGAAGTGTTCGAAGAATTTGCTGGCGATATCTTCGTAGGCGGCGTCGTGCGGCGTCAGCTCGATCGCGATCCGCAGCATCATGAGGCAAAACATCGCCATCCAGGCAGTGCCGTCGGCCTGCTCAATGAAGCCGCCGGTGGGCAGGGGCTTGCTCCGGTCGAAAACGCCGATGTTGTCGAGACCGAGAAAGCCGCCCTCGAAAATATTGTTGCCTTGCGAATCCTTGCGATTCACCCACCAGGTGAAGTTCATCAGCAGTTTGTGGAATGCCGATTCCAGAAACAGGTGGTCCGCTTTCCCGGAAAGCTTTTGGTCGATCTTATAAACGCGATAGACCGCCCAGGGATGCACCGGCGGATTCACGTCGCTGAATTCCCACTCGTAGGCCGGCAACTGGCCGTTGGGCGACTGATACCACTCCCGCAACAAAAGCGACAGTTGATGTTTCGCAAAATCCGGGTCGATCAGCGAAAACGGAATCATGTGGAAGGCCAGATCCCATGCCGCGAACCACGGATATTCCCACTTGTCCGGCATGGAAAGCACGTCGTCGTTGTAAACGTGGACCCAGCTTCGATTCCGGCCAAGTTTTCTCTCCGGCGGAGGAGGAGGCATAGCGGGATCGCCATTCAACCACTGCTCAATCACGTAATGATAAAACTGCTTGCTCCACAACAGCCCCGCGAACGCCTGCCGCTGCACCATGCGCGCGTCGTCGGACAAACGGGCCGGAGCGAAACTATAGAAATCGTCGGCTTCCTTGATACGGTCCAGAAAAACATCGTGGAAATCGGGCAGCGGGCTGTCGCCGGAATACAAGCGAAAGTGAAGCACCTTCGATCCGCCTGGCTCCAGGTCAAAACGATACAGCCCGCAGGCCTTGGTTCCGGCCTCGTTTGGATTGACCGCGTGTTTCTCTCCCTGGATCAGATAGCGATGAAACGCGTCCTTCGTATAAGGTTGCGTGTTCGGGGAACTCCACAAACGTTCAGTGTTGCTCTCGTTTTCCGTGTAAAGCTGCGGCGGAGCGTCTTCGAGCCAAAACTTGAATTGCCCCAGACTGCTGTCGCGCATTCCGATGGTGTGCGAATCGTGGCGAGCCAGTTCCGGGCGCGGCGTGCCATAGCCCCAGCTCCAGGTGTTGCGAAACCACACGGTGGGCAGCAGGTAGAGTGTGGCGGTCTCCGGTCCGCGATTGACAACCGTGATGCGGCCCAGCGTGTCGTCGCAATCGTTCTTGGCATATTCCACGAAGATATCGAAGTACCGGTCCTGATCGAACACGTTGGTATCGATCAGTTCGAATTCTTGTTCCAAGCGGGAGCGGCGGCGATTGACGTCCACCAGTTGACCGTAAGGAAACTCCGACTGCGGGTATTTGTACAAATACCGCATGTAGGAGTGAGTGGGAGTTGAGTCGAGATAAAAATAATATTCCTTGACGTCCTCGCCGTGATTGCCTTCCGGTCCGCCGAGGCCGAAGAGACGCTCTTTCAGGATTGGATCGCGCCCGTTCCAGAAAGCCAGCGCGACGCACAACCGCTGGTGATTATCGCAAATGCCGGCGATGCCATCCTCAGTCCAGCGATACGCGCGAGAGCGCGCGTGATCGTGCGTGAAGTAGTCCCACGAAGTCCCATTGGCGCTGTAATCTTCACGCGGATTTCCCCAGGCGCGTTCCGTCAGGTACGGCCCCCAGCGCTTCCAGTGTTTCTCGCGGGCGGTGGCCTGCCGGAGTCGTTCGCGTTCGGCGTGCATCCTTTCTATAGGAACACAGTTGCCGGTGGTGGACTAATGGTCTCTGCCGCGTCCGCCGCCGCGGCCATATGATGGACGGCCTCCCCGGCCGCCACCGCCACCGCCCTCACGCATCGGTCGAGCTTCATTCACGACCAGCGACCGGCCGAGAAAATCCTGGCCATTACAGGTTTGAACCGCACGATCCGCTTCTTCGTCGTTTCCAAATTCGGCGAATCCAAATCCTCGGGGTTCACCGGTAAATTTATCGCGAATGATCTGGACTGAATCCGCGTGCAATCCGGACTGTGAAAACCAGTCTTGTAATTCCGCTTCACTGGCTTGATAGGGAAGGTTGCCTACAAACAGTTTTTTCAAGGAAGCTCCTTTGGCCCATTCAAAGTGGGGATCTAACGGCAATTCCCGGCCCGCTTCACCGTGCAACCAAGTGTGGAATGAAACCGGGCCATGAGTCAATGATTTTCTGCCCTTAGCCGGGTGACAGGATGTTACTCGACTTACTGGCGCGATCATTTGGCGTTTTCCGGTATCTTGAAAATCGAATCGTCCATGGGCGCATTTACTTCCACTTTTTCCACTGTCAACTCCATCAGCGCGATTCCACTCATTCTCTGATTCAGGCTGTAGGGCATCATGACTCCATCTACGTCCTTGAAATTTCCCGGGAACGATTCGTACTCCAGTTCCTGTCCTTGCTGAATCCGCTTCCCGGAACTCTTGACGGGCAGGAATGTCTTGGCATCGAGATATTGGTACTCAATCGTGCCGCTTTTCTTGGTCACCTTGAGCTTATATGCGGGGGAGCCTTTCACATTCTCTTTGCCGGCCAGTTCCACTGCGTTTCCCTTGGCCTTGTAGTCCACCAGGCTTCCGTCGATGAACTCCGCATCGTCGCGTGCGGCCTTGGTATCTTCTTCGTTCGATTTTTGGGGCGCCCCGTCGCCGGCGAACGGGTTCATGATCCATGCCGTGACGCCATCGAATGCCTGCACGAAAATCTTGCCTTGCATGGACATCTCCATTCGCATTGATGTTGGACGCTTCACGCGCATCGTCACCACAGCTTCCATCTGGCCGCCCACCAGAGATGCTTTGCCGGTGATCGTCACCGTCTGAACCGCCTTTAGTTTGGCGGTGCCGCCGAGCGCCGCCGTGTGCTTTTGCACGATTTGGTCGACGGTTAGCGCGGAGTCCTGTGCGGCCGCCGGAGTTACAAGAAACGCGGTGATGTATAAGGCGGCGGGTAAGTAAGCAGTCACGAAATCCAGAATAACTTAGCGCGCCTCGGAACGGAGGCGAATCCATCTCTCAGCAGATAATGCGGCTAGAATCAATGCAACCCAGATCGCTCACACTGCTTAGGCGAATAACAGGCGACCCTTGGGTTCGGGAATGGTTCGCCCGAGTTCGCGAGCGGTCTCGATCCACTCGGCGATAACGGTTTCCGCGTTGGCGAGGGCCTCTTGCCGCGTGAGGCCGTCAGCCGCGCAACCGGCGAGCTCAGGCACTTCCGCGATGAACGCTTGGTCTTCATTACTCCAGTAGAGAATGATCTCGTATTTTGTCATTCGTTCCCTTCTGTCAGTTTATGATGAACTAGGACTTTACGTACTTGCTTAACCTGATACGGCTTCGCCAATGAGTTCCGCGGTTGCAGGTTGAGAATCTCAGCGACGTCTTCTCGCGTGAAGATGTGGTGACTGCCCTTGATTCGCTCGGCAAAGCCGGCCGCGAAAGAAGAGTGCGGAGTTCGCTGAAGCGGATGTTTGTATCCGAGGCTCCGCGCAGTACTCGTAGGAGAATCGATTCGGCCACGCTTGATTATTCTGACACGGGAGGCCACGCTCCTTGGTGTTTGAGTTGGCTGTCACCTCATTGTTTTAAACTAATAACATGAAATGGTTCACCAGCCGT
>DATDHK010000457.1:0-8253 GCA_036521635.1 Bryobacteraceae bacterium
AGCGGCGTTTGATCGGCAGACCGAAGCGTTGCAGCACGGCCTCAACATCCTGTTCCGAAAGCCGCGAGGCATCGTATTCTACCACCAGCTTGTCGAGCGATGAGGTTAGTTGCACGCGCAGGATGCCGTACCAGCTATGAACATCGGCCACGCCGCCTGCGTCTGCGTCTGTCAAAGGCCGAACCAGATCGTATTCAAGCTGAACCTTTGTCATTAAATCCAGGATATCATTGCCCGCCGCGCGAGACCTTCCATTGGATCTGCCGCAGCATTCCCAACCAGACTTCGGCGTCGTGCGCGGGGAGATTCAGCCGGCGCACCAACCGCCGGATTTTCGCCTCGGTACCGTCGGAATGTACATAGCCCGATTGCCGCAAAACCTCGGTTAACCGCGCGGTGAGGCGGTCCAAATCGGCCGACGCCGCGGCCTTGCGCTTCTCCGGCTTCGCTGCCGTGGCTTTGCGCGTCAGTTCGTACAGGCAGACCGCCACCGCCTGGCCCAGGTTCATGGAGCCGCTGGTTCCGATGCGCACCAGCCAGTGGCAATAACTCAGGTCGTCGTTCGACAATCCGAATTTTTCGGACCCGAAAAGCAGCGCGGCCGGGGCCGACGCGAGATGCTTGCGAATGAGCCGGCCGCCGTATTCAATCGCCCGCAATGGATGCTGCAATTCACGATGCCCCAGCGACGTAGTGCCAACAACCAGAGTGCAGTCGGCAATCGCTTCCGCAATCGTCTTGAATTCCTGGGCGTTCCGCAGAATCTCCTGAGCGTGTACCGCGGAGCGGGCTTCCTGATAGGCCACGTCATACGGATTGACCAGCCGCAGATGCCGGAAACCGAAGTTGGTCATGGCTCGCGCGGCCGCGCCGATGTTCAGCGGATTTCGCGGCGCAACCAAAACGATGCGCAGGTTACCAATCACTCCAGGTACGTATATCCGTTCAATCCGTCTTCGTAAAACCGCAGCAGACGGCCCGATTCTTCATAGCCGATTTTACCGTCGCGCAACGCAATTTCGACATCGCGGCGGAATTCTTCCAGCAGCGCCTTGGAGTTGAACTGCACGTAGTCCAGCACTTCACGCACAGTGTCACCCTGGATCACGTGGTCCAGAATAACTTCACCGTTCTCACCCAGGCTGACATGCACTGCATTGGTATCGCCAAAAAGATTGTGTAGATCGCCCAAAATTTCCTGGTAAGCGCCAATCAGAAAAGCGCCCAGGATGTAGGGGTCGCCGTTGAACGTGTGCAGCGGCAATGTCTTTTTAACGTCGCGGCGATCGATGAACTGATCGATCTTGCCGTCGGAATCGCAGGAAATATCGCCGAGAACGCCGCTGCGCGACGGCATTTCGTTCAGCCGGTGAATGGGCATGATCGGAAAAAGTTGTTTGATGGCCCAACTGTCCGGCATGCTTTGGAACAACGAGAAATTGCAGAAATAGGTGTCGGACATCATCCCGTCCAGAACCTCGAGCTCTTCCGGGAAGTATTCGAGCTCCTTGGCCATGCGCTGAATGCGGCGGCAAATTGCCCAGTACAGTTTCTCCGCCTGGCTGCGCTGGCCCAGCGGCAGATAGCCGAGGCTGAACAGGTTGAGCGCGGAATCGAGCGACTGTTGCGCGTCGTGAAAACTTTCCAGCAGATTTTTCGAACTCAGCGAGCGATAGGTTTCCTGCAAATCGATCAGCGGCTGCTCGGAATCCTCGGCTACCAGGTCGAACGTGTCGTCGCCGAATCCGCTGACGCCCAAAACGTTGAACACCAGCGCGCTGTGATACGCGGCGATGGCGCGCCCGCTCTCGGTGACGATGGTTGGATGTTCCACTTCCGCCTCGTCGCAAACGTTCTGGATGTGATAGACGACGTCGTTGGAATATTCCTGCAGCGTGTAGTTGACGCTCGACTCAAAATCGGTTTGCGAGCCGTCGTAATCGATACCGAGACCACCGCCCACGTCGAGATATTTCAGTCCCGCGCCCGCGCGTTTCAGTTCGGTGTAGATGCGCGCAGCTTCGGTTACGGCGCCCTTGATTTGCCGGATATTCGTGATCTGGCTGCCGAGATGGAAGTGCAGCAAATGAATGCAGTCCTCCATGCCGACAGACTTCATCTGCTCCAGCGCCTGTAACGCTTCACTCACCGTGAGGCCGAACTTGGAACGATAGCCTCCCGACGATTTCCAGCGGCCGGAGCCTTTGCTCGCCAGCTTTACGCGCAGGCCGATTTCAGGCCGCACGCCGACGCGCTGCGAATGTTTCACGATCAGATCGAGCTCGGTGTATTTTTCGACGACTGGAATTATCTGGCGGCCGATTTTTTGAGCCAGCATCACCATCTCGATGTATTCGTCGTCTTTGAAGCCGTTGCAGATGATGGGCGTGTTGTTGTCGGCCACGGCCAGCACCGCCAGCAGCTCGGGTTTCGAGCCGGCTTCCAGGCCAAAATGATACGGGCGGCCATACTTGAAAACTTCTTCGACAACCTGGCGTTGCTGATTTACCTTGATGGGATAAACACAGCAGTACCCGCCCTTGTAGCCATGCTCGGTAATCGAGTTTTGAAAGGATTGATGCAGCTCTCCCAAGCGGTGCTTTAGAATTTCCCCGAAGCGAACCAGGATCGGAAGTGAAATGCCGCGCAGCTCGAGCTTCTCCACCAATTCCCGAAGATCGATGCCGCGGGCGGCCTCCTTGGCCGGATGCACCCAAACATGTCCGTTCGAGCCGACTGAAAAGTAGCCTTTGCCCCAACTGGCGACATCGTACAACTCGGCGGCGTCCGCGACAGACCATCGCTCATTCGGCTCCCAAGCGACAGCTTCACTCAGTTTCAATTCTCGGCAACCTCCAATATTGGAACGTCAACCTTCAGTGTCGTTTGTTTGACCGGTGAGGGCAAGCATTTTTTTGAAAAACGTTAGAATGTCACCAATGCTTCTCGAAGGTAAGACCGCGCTGATCACCGGCGCCGCGAAAGGCATCGGAAAAGGGATCGCGCTCGAACTGGCGCGCCAGGGCTGCGACGTTGCGGTCAACGACTATCTGGACGCCGCCGGCGCGGAAAGCACGGCCTCGGAAATTCGCGGCCTGGGGCGCAGGGCCATCGTCGTTTTGGCGAACGTCGGGGTAAGCGCCGAAGTCGACCGCATGTTTCAGCAAGTGGTGCAAGGTTTCCCCAGGCTCGACATCCTGGTGAACAACGCCGGAATCCAAACCTGGAAATCGCTGCTGGATCTGGAGGAGCGCGATTGGGATCGCGTGCTGGCCACCAATCTGAAGGGATGCTACCTGTGCACGCAGCGCGCGGGGCGGCACATGAAGGAGCAGGGCGGCGGACGAATCATCAACCTGGGTTCGGGCTGTAACAAATTTGCTTTTCCGAATCTGGTGGATTACACGGCCAGCCGGGGCGGTGTTGAGATGTTCACCAAATCGGCCGCCGTGGAACTTGGGCCATATCAGATCACGGTGAACTGCGTTGCGCCCGGGGCCATTGACACGGAACGAACGCGGAATGAAGCCGGCGATTATGCGGGCACTTGGGCAAAACTGACGCCGCTGGGCCGGGTCGGCACGCCGCTCGACGTAGGCCGCGTAGTGACCTTTTTCGCAAGCGACGCCAGCGCTTTCGTGACGGGCCAGACAATTTGGGTGGACGGCGGATTGTACAGCAAACCCGCGTGGCCGTATTGATGGCTAATCCATAAACCCGCGAACATAGAGGCTTTGATACGTCGCGATGTCGTCGGCGCGTTCTGGGACCAAGGCCCGGAAAATTTCAGCGGCGAATGCAACCGGCGCAAGTCCGCTGGCGGTAATGATGCTGCGGTCCGTAATGGCGGGCGCCGCGCGATATAGACTTGCCCCGGCATAATCCGGCACAAACTTTTCGATGAAGCCGGCGCCGTTGCTGGTGTGCATCCGATCGTCCAGCAATCCGGCATGCGCCAGGGCTAGGGTCGCGGCGCAAATTCCCGCTACCGGCCGATGCTCGCCTTCCATCGCGCGCACCGCTCGGGTTATTTCGGCGTGCTGTACCGCCATCCACGAGTCGCCACCGGGAAGAATGAGGATGGCTGCCGTCTCCGGTTCAAAATCGACAAGCGGAAGGTCGGGCACGACGCGCAGTCCGCCCATGCTCACCACCGTGTCCCGGCTCAGCCCGATTGTCTTCGTTTCAAATCCAAAAGTTCGCCGCAGTTCAGCGAGCGCGGACGCGGGTTCCCAATCCGCGAAGCCATCGAAAACGAAGACATACGCGGTTTGTTGCAGCATCGGCACTTCCATAATAAATGAGGTGACAGGAAGCTGTGAAAAAATCAAGAACCAAGGAATACGAGGAACACAAGGAACACGAGGAACACCAGATCAGTTCCGGGCGAGTGGAATGATTTCGAGGAACGGAGGAAGGCGCTAAATACCTCACCTGTTTCTGGTGTTCCTAGTGTTCCTCGTATTCCTTTGTGTTCTTGATTTTCACAGCTTCCTGTCATCGCAATGGCTCATTTGTTTTAATTGGAGCAGGCGATTATGATCCACGCTCTTCGGTCTCTCCGGAAGAATCCAGGCTTTGCGATTATTGCCGTCCTGACCCTGGCGCTCGGAATCGGCGCCAACACTGCGATTTTCAGCATAGTCAACGGCGTCCTTCTTTCGCCCCTTCGCTATCCGGATGCGGACCGCATTGTCGCGCTAGCTACCCCTTCGACGCCGCGAATCAGTGGCGGCGATCTAATGGACATTCGCGCCGACGGCCAGATCTTCGATGCGCTGAGCTATTACTATGGCGGCGAGATGGGCGTCCAGGTACCTCGTGGCGCTGAGTTCACCGGAATATTTTTCGTCAATCCCGATTTTTTCCGTGTCTTCGGAGTGCGTCCGTTGTATGGCCGTTGGCTGGAACCGGGCGACCTCGATCGCGCCGCGGTGATTAGTCTGCCATTCGCTGAGCGCAATTTCGGAAATGCCGCGAGCGCACTGGGGAACAAGCTGAGCATCGCGAACCGCGCTTATGAAATCGCTGGAGTAGTGCCGGCAGCTCTCGATTTTCCGGGCAAGGCCAATGTGTGGCTTCCAGCTCCCGAGACGCCCAGGAATTTGAGCCGCACGGATCACAACTATGCGGTGATTGGAAAACTGAAACCGGGTGTCACTCTGGCTGCCGCGAATGCACGGCTTCAGATCTTCCAGAGCATCGTTGCGATTCCACTGCGCGATCGACTGGTGGGTCCGGTTCGCGGCACATTGTATTTCTTGATGGGAGCGGTGGCCTTGGTGCTGTTGATCGCGTGCACGAATGTGGCGAACCTACTGCTGGCGCGCGCCACCGCAAGATCGCGTGAGACGGCCGTAAAAGCGGCGTTGGGCGCCCGCGGATGGCACATCATCAGGCCGCTTTTAATGGAAAGCGCCGTGTTAGCGCTGACAGGCGGCGCACTGGGTCTGCTATTGGCGCAACTCGGAACAGCCTTCGTCGGCCGTCTTCCATTGCCGCGCTTGACCGAAGTCCGTGTGGATTGGATGGTTCTCGGCTTCACATGCGGCATTTCGCTTCTGACGATTCTTTTTTTCGGATTGGCGCCGGCGTGGCAAGCCGCTCGCGTAGATCTTCACGACACTTTGAGGTCGCGAGGAAAGCTGGGCGGCTCCTCACCACGCTTGCGCAACGCGCTGGTGGTGGCGCAGATTGCGCTCTCATTCGTGTTGGCGATCGGCGCCGGACTCCTGTTGCGAAGTTTCCTGACGCTCACCAGCGTTCAACTTGGCTATCGCACCGAAGGAATTCTGGTAATGTACGCCCACGCGCCGGCGCGCTCACTCGACGAATATGTCGGCGTCGGACGGTTGATCGAGACCCTGCGTGAGCAACTGAACGCGCTTCCCGGCGTCACGTCCGTAGCCGCCGCCATGGGATTGCCCACTGGACAATATGGATCGAGCGGCAGCTACGCGGTGGAAGGCAAGCACCGCTTGGCCGGCGGTCAGAACCTTCCACAAGCTGGATTCCGGCTGGCAAGTCCCGCATATTTTCAAACCATGGGAATCCCGCTGATCGGTGGCCGCGAATTTTCTCCACGCGACCAGTACGACTCGCCTTTCGTCGCCATCGTCAGCCAAGCCTTGGCGCGCCAGAGCTTCCCGAATGAAGATCCCATCGGCCGGCGTCTACAGTGCGGACTGGATGCTCCTTCCAAATGGATGACGATTGTCGGCGTGGTGGGCGACGTTCGCCAGCAGTCGCCCGCGTCCGCGCCCGCCGCGGAACTGTACATGCCGTTGAAGCAGCACCCGTATTTCGCCAATGAACTGCAGGTGGTGTTGCGCGCGACGGCGCCGCCGGAGTCGTTGATCGCGCCCGTCCAACAAAGAGTGCGCGCGCTGAATCCGGAGATCGCGATGAAGTTTACCAGCATGGAAACGATGGTGGCCGACACCATTGCGAAACCGCGAGTCCGAATGTTTCTGATCGGTGTATTCGCCGCTCTGGCGCTGCTGCTGGCAATGGCCGGCGTCTACGGCGTAATGAACTACGTCGTCACCTTGCGCACGCCGGAATTCGGGTTGCGTGTAGCATTGGGCGCGAGCCCCGGCAACGTAGTGCGCTTGGTTTTGGGAAGAGCGCTGCGTCTGGCTGCGGCAGGCTTGGCAACCGGGATGGTGCTCTCGCTAGCGGCCGGCAGCTTAATTTCGAGTATGCTGTTCGGATTGAAACCGGCCGACGCGATAACCTACGCGATCGTGGTGGGCGCGGTGACGCCGATGATCCTTCTGGCCGCCGCCATTCCCGCATGGCGCGCAACGCGGATCGATCCGTTGACGGCTCTGCGGGAAGAGTAATTTCGCCTTGGGAATAACTTATGGCAACTGAACAATTCATCGTAGTCGGCGGCGGCATCGCGGGATTGACGGCGGCGGTGGCGCTGGCTCAAAAAGGCTGCAGCGTCGCGCTTTACGAGCAGTCGCGGCATTTCGGCGGACGCGCCGCGACGCAGCATCAAGACGGCTTTTCATTGAACCTGGGGCCGCATGCGCTTTACCGCAACGGACCATTCTACAAAGCGCTGCGCGAGTGGCAAATTCCGATTTCTGGGAAAACGCCGCAGCTTACGCAAGATGCTTATTTGGTCGCAAATGGCCGCAAGTATCTTTTTCCAGCCGGCGGCGCCCGGCTGTTTCTTACGGGCGCGTTGAGCATTGCTGAGAAGTTCGCGGCGGCGCGAGCATTGCAACTCTTGACGGCGCGGCGGAACACTGCCGATGGATCTCTCACCATGCGCCAGTGGCTGGACCAGAACGTCCGGCAGGGCGGCGCGCGGGAACTGACTGAAGCTATCGTTCGCGTGAGCACATACTGCAACGATTTGTCACTCATCGGCGCGGGCGCCGCATTGCGGCAGGTCGGGCTCGCAATCAAGAACGGCGTAATGTATGTGGACGGTGGTTGGGAAACATTGGTGAAGGGGCTTCTCGGAAAAGCTGAATCTCTCGGTGTAAAATTGTCAGCCGGTACGCCGGTGGAGCGAGTGACGCAAGGGAGTGTGCAACTAGCCGATGGGCGGCAGGTCGATTCAGCGGGCACGATTCTTGCCATCACTCCCGACGCGGTCCAACGCCTGACGGGAACCCCGTTGCCTGGCTTGTCGCCGATCCGGATCGCGTGCCTGGATTTGGGGCTGGAGTCGCTGCCCGCAAAGTGCGGGCGATTTGCGTTAGGGCTCGATCGGCCGTTCTATCTTTCCATGCATTCCGCTTTCGCCAGTTTGGCGCCCGCTGGCGGCGCGCTGATTCACCTTGGAAAATACCTGG
Organism: Bryobacteraceae bacterium; assembly: GCA_036521635.1. GTDB lineage: Bacteria > Acidobacteriota > Terriglobia > Bryobacterales > Bryobacteraceae > Palsa-89. The sequence continues at coordinate 7,815 of DATDHK010000457.1, forward strand.
CAGCCAATGAAGACGGCGCCCGCGAGGAATTGGAGAATCTTGCCGACCTGGTGCTGCCGGGTTGGCGCAGTCGCGTGAAGGTGGCGCGCTTCTTGCCCAACATGATCGTGAGCCATGCCGTTCCAACTTGCGCGGGACGTCCCGAAGTGAACGCGATTCCAATTCCCGGCGTCGCGCTCGCGGGCGATTGGGTTGGCGCGGAAGCGATGCTCGCGGACGCCGCCGTAGCGAGCGCGTTACGCGCAGCCGACTTCATCCGAAGAAGGGAATTTCTAGCGGCATAGTGGATCGCCTAGTACCAAGTTGCAGAAGTTCGAGTGCTAAACTCGGCCAGACCGCTCCCTTGGCGAGGAGCATCTGTAAAGCCTCTGCTTGTCAGCGGACAAGGCCGTCCAGGGGGAAAACCTGTTGCCAACGGTCGCGGCTCAGTAAGCCTTTC